>CAZNXI010000028.1:0-10694 GCA_964577005.1 uncultured Rheinheimera sp. | reverse complement strand
GCAAAGATACGGGGAAATATTGCTGGTTTTCCCGAGTATACATAGAGAATGCCGCCAAGTTGGCGGCATTTTTAATTGATGCATTTCTAGATAACCGCTATTCACTAACTCGTCTAGGGCAATTGTGTCTTATCAGCGCTTTATCGATAGGAGTGTTACTTTAGGCCTGCCTGCGAAAGCACATTTTTTTATGGGGCTAAGCTAGCACGACTTGCTACTTCCAGCTCAATCAGGATTTCATTGCGCCGAAGCATCGGTAAGGTAAGTGGCCCGTTATAGCCAGCTTCAATTGGTGCGCCAGCTGCGGTATAGCCGTTTGCGGTTAGCCAGTCTTGCAGCAATTTGCTTTGTTTGGCCACATTGCGTTTACTCAGGGTGCCGCTAAATTGGATGGCAGCCACAGTATAGTTTGTTATTTCACTGACCACGACATCGGGATCAGTGGGTTTGGGCGTGGTTTGTAGTGTAAAGTCTTTTGGCATCACAAAAGACATCATGGCGTTATCTTGCTGATTACTCATAAACACCGGCGCGGTCATGGCAATTTTGGTGCCTTGTGCCATCGCATTGCTATTGTCCATAAACACCGGTGCCGTCATAGCGATGGGTGTTGCGCCTTCATTGTCACCACTGATATAACGGAATAACTTTCTAAAGGCGCTATTGCGGCCATCTCCCGCCATGCTGGTGGAAACTAAGACCATAGCGTCGTAACGCCGTACTTCAATTCGTTGTTGCTCATCGGCTTGAAGCAGGGTGTAAGGGGCGTTTTCAACACCGGTATGCCCAAACACTGAGCAGCCAGCGAGCATAAGTGTGCCTAGTGTTAAGAGAAGTCGTTTCACTGTCTTTCCTTATTGTTGCTAGTTATTTATTACTGATACGGGCAACCAGACAGAAAGTACCAAGGCTTTTCCAGATTTTTCTTTTGCAGCAAGAAAAAAGGGCCGAAAGGCCCTTTGCGATGAAGGTTACTGGATTACTGTGCTTAGCGATCCAGTTCCATGACTTTGGTCCAGGCTTTAACAAAGTCCTCAACGAATTTCTTTTTCGACGTGTCAAAGGCATACACCTCAGCAATGGCACGTAACTCGGAATTGGAGCCAAACACTAAGTCAACAGAGGTAGCAGACCATTTCTTCGTACCTGTCTGACGATCAAAGCCTTCATACAGTCCTTCCGTTGCGGCTTTACGCCATACGGTCGACATGTCCAGTAAATTAACGAAGAAATCGTTATTTAAGGTGCCTGGTTTGTCGGTAAAGACACCGTGCTTGGCGCCTTGATAGTTAGCATCCAGCGCACGTAAACCACCGACTAACACGGTCATTTCCGGTACTGTTAGATCTAACTGATCCGCTTTGTCGACTAACATCTCGGTTGGCGACTTATAGCTGTTATTGGCATCAAAATAGTTTCTAAAACCATCGGCTGTTAGTTCTAACAAGCCAAAAGACTCTACATCAGTTTGCGCTTGTGTCGCATCACCACGGCCTGGGTTAAAGGGCACCTTTACTGGGAAGCCGGCATCTTTAGCGGCTTTTTCTACCGCAGCAGTACCGCCTAACACGATCAGATCAGCAAGGGATACCTTTCTTCTACTCTTATTAAAGTCAGCTTGGATGCCTTGTAGCACCGCTAACACCTTAGCGGTTTCGGCTGGATTGTTAACCGCCCAATCTTTTTGTGGCGCCAGTGCAATACGAGCACCGTTGGCACCACCACGCATATCGGAATCACGATAGCTTGCTGCTGCTCCCCAGGCTACGCGCACCAGCTCCGGTACGGTTAAACCTGATGCTAAGATCTGCGTTTTTAACGTGTTCACATCGCGGTCATTTATAGTCGATTGCGTACTTTCATCAATCGGATCTTGCCAAATCAGGATATCTTTTGGTACTTCCGCGCCTAAGAAATTACGTGTCGGTCCCATATCGCGGTGCGTTAATTTGTACCATGCTTTCGCAAAGGCTAAACGGTATTCTTCAGGGTTGGCTAAAAAGCGCTCGGCAATTTTGCGATACTCTGGATCGTATTTTAGGGCTAGATCGGCAGTGGTCATCACCGGCGGATTAAACTTACCTTCAATATGCGCATCTGGAACCGAAGTGTGCAGAGCTTCATCGGTTGGGATCCACTGAATAGCACCCGCTGGGCTGCGCGTTTGCTGCCAGTCAAAGTTTAATAAGTTACTTAAATACAAGGTGGTCCAACGTGTTGGGGCTTGTGTCCAGGCGCCTTCTAAACCACTGGTAATGGTATCTTCTGAGTGGCCTTTACCACAGTTGTTTTTCCAGCCTAAGCCTTGCTCTTCAATACCTGCTGCACCTGGTTCTGCTTCTAGGCAGTCGGCAGGTTTGTGTGCGCCGTGCATCTTACCAAAGGTGTGGCCGCCAGCAATTAAGGCTACGGTTTCTTCATCGTTCATCGCCATACGACCAAAGGCAACGCGAATATTTTTCGCTGAACCTACTGGATCTGGTACACCGCGAGGGCCTTCAGGATTTACATAAATTAAACCCATGTGAGTTGCACCAAGCGGGCGCTGCAATTTACCATCAACATCTTCCCGATCACTGGCTAACATTTCGACTTCTGGGCCCCAGTAGACTAAATCCGGTTCCCAATCATCGGCGCGACCACCCGCAAAGCCATAGGTTTGAAAACCCATATTTTCTAAAGCGACGTTACCCGCTAAGACAATTAAATCTGACCAAGATAGCGATTCACCGTACTTTTGCTTAATAGGCCATAATAGGCGACGCGCTTTATCAAGGTTGGCATTATCTGGCCAGCTATTAAGTGGGTCAAAACGTTGCTGGCCACCACCGGCACCGCCACGACCATCTAGCGTGCGGTAAGTCCCGGCGCTGTGCCAAGTCATACGAATAAAAAACGGACCATAGTTGCCAAAGTCGGCTGGCCACCAATCTTGAGAGGTAGTCAAAAGCTTATCGATATCTTGTTTTACCTGCTGTAAATCAAGCTGGCTAAAGGCTTTACCGTAATTGAAATCAGGACCATAAGGATTTGAACGGTCATCATGGGCGCGCAGCGGAGATAAATCCAGTTGATTAGGCCACCAAAATTGGTTATTTCTGATCGCACCAACAGCTGCATTGCCAGAGCCCATAGCGCCTTGTGGTTTGCTAATTTCAGCGCCCTTGTTAGCCATTGCCGCGCCAGAGGCAATTAATAAGCCCACCATACCTGCTAGTAATGTTTTTTTAAATCGTTGTTGAGTCATGTCGGTCTCCTTCAAAACCTTCTTATATAAGCTCGGATTGTTACTACATAAACCCAAGCTCCATTTTGCTTTTAAGAGGATATAAGGGTTTAGTTAAGCCAGCAGCCTAATGCTGCGCTGTCTTAATTAAGTAACAATTCAAATAGTATAGGAAATCCCTAATAGTTTATTGTGAATAAAATGAATTGACCTTATCGATTAATTTAATCGATGCCGTTGATATGGCGCAGTGCTCGCCAATCAAGGTATCTACTGGTAGGTAGATTTATTGATCTGGCTAGGTTTTAGTAGTATAGTTTTACTTATCTATCTGTAGGTATCTTTATTGGTGTGAATGTGCTGCCTATTGAAGCTAATTACTGCGATGTTTAAGCTAAGTCGCTTACGCCATCGTAATTTGGTCGATAATGATGTATGTCAATTTTTGAGGTTAAGACATGTTAAATATGAATTTTGCGGAGCGGGTGGTGATGCACTCGGCTGAGCAAGCTTGGCAGCCAACTCCGATGGCTGGCGTATGGCGTAAGCCCTTGGCCAGAGAAAACGTGGAGTCAGGTCATGCCACCAGTATAGTTAAATACGAAGCAGGCTCTCGCTTTGCTGAACATGCGCATCCGGGAGGGGAAGAGATTCTGGTACTGGATGGCGTATTTAGCGATGAAACTGGCGATTATGCTGCGGGGAGTTATTTGCGTAACCCGCCCGGTACCTCCCACAGCCCTTTTAGTGAAGCTGGCTGCGTTTTATTTGTGAAACTGCATCAGTTTGCGCCGGGTGATAATAAGGTTGTGCGAATTAACACGGCGACTTCATCCTGGTTGCCAGGACAAGGTGGGCTTTCGGTGATGCCGCTGCATAGTTTTGCTACTGAGCATACCGCTTTAGTTCGTTGGCCAGCGAAAGAAATATTCAAACCGCATCAGCATTTTGGTGGTGAAGAGATCTTAGTGTTGCAAGGGACTTTTAAAGACGAACACGGTGCTTATCCGGCACTGACTTGGCTAAGAAGTCCGCACTTGAGCCAGCATCATCCTTATGTTGATGAAGAAACCATTATTTTGGTAAAAACCGGTCATTTGCCTGATTAAGCGTATATGGGATTTAGCTTAGGTGCTCATGCGCAATAGCGCAGTTTTGCGGGCGTATTGGCTGGTCAACTCTGGAATACGTAACGCCTCGCTGTTTGCTTCGAGGCGTTACATCGTGAAGGTGTTTAAATCGGATTGCTACTTAGCAGGCGAGGTAAATCCGTACTGATGTTATCAAATATCTCGGCATGATCTAACACTTTACTCATTAATAACGCACCTTCCATGGTTGCCAGTAACCATGCAGCCCTGTGTTGAGCAGTGTTAAGATCTAAGCCTGCATTAACAAACACCTCGGTAGTTAACCAAGCCAGATTACTATCAAAAAAACGTTTAGTGGCTAACTTAATCGGCTCGGGTAACACGTCAGATTCGCTTGCGAGTTGACCACATAAGCACATTTTTTTATCGCCTATCGCTGCCTGTCTAAACAGATTAATATACTCTGATAAGCGCTCAGCGGATTGAAGTTTATGCTGGCTTAGCGCTTTTAATAAATCATTAAAGCGATCGGTATAACGGGTTGCCACTGCAACGCCTAAGTCAGTTTTTGTTGGAAAATGATAATGAATACTGGCACTTTTAATGCCAATTACCTTGGATATTTCACGAAAGCTAAAGGAGTTATAGCCGCCTGCCCGAACTTGTATCTCTGCAAGGTCAATAATTTTGTCTACTGTGCTAGCTGTCATCTTTTTGTCCGCTTAACTCTGAGTCGTTCAATACTAAAAGGTAATCATGGTGATTACAAAATGTATTATATAGGCTTTGTCTATCTATAGATAGGCTTGGCGGCGAAACTTTTCGCAGTATGAAGGCTTATGTCGGCTAAGTTTAAAAGATAAAAAAGGGCTAAACCGAAGTTGTCGCCCTTTAACAGGGAGTGATTAGAAGCGGTAGCTGACGCTAAGATCTACCGTTCTTGGCATAATATAACGGCCGTTTGGCGACGCCGGATTACGTGGATCGCCTTCGGTAACACCGGCTTTATCGGTCAGGTTGGCTACAGCAAATTGAGCCGTTAGATTATCGGTTACATCAAGTTGTAAGCCCACATCTAGCTTGGTGTAACCTGCTAAGGTCACCGTATTGCCATTATCACCATAACGATCCGAGACACTAGACACAGTGCCATAGAGGGTGGTATCCATATTAGCCAGAGCAAAACCATAACTTGGCGTCAGACGAAGTTGCCATTTAGGCTGGCGCATGGCCTGGTTACCAATAACCAGCGGATCAGGATGATTGCTGATTTCTGTGTCTTGTACTGTGGCGTTTAAATTCAACATAAAACCGTTATTAGCAATGTAGTTGGCGTCGATTTCAACGCCCATGGCTTTCGTTGTTAAAATTTCAGCTGGGGCACCCGGGCGGGTAACAAAGACTTCACCTTCTACTTCGTTGTAAAAACTGGTGATATACAAGCTGTGATTACGTTCAGCCCATTTATAACCGAATTCATACTGACTGACTTCTTTAATCAGTTTGTCACCTGCGGTAAAGGCGTCGAAATTATCCCTAAAATCATCAAAGTGAGGCATTTTGTTGCCCTGATTAACGCGGGCAAAGATCCCCATATTTGGCTGCCACATGTAGTTAGCACCTACTGTCCAGGCGATTTTGCTCTCGTCATAATCTACCGCTTTACTGATGCGACCGGTTAAGCCTTCATCTACGGTATAGACTATTTGATGATTTTCACGACGGGCACCCGCATCTAAGCGGAATTGCTCGTTAACCTGATACTCGACAGCCGCGTAAAATGCTTGGGTATGGCCATCGCCACTGGCATTGATATCATAGTTCCAGCTACAGCTGTCTTGGTTATCGTTACAGGCCAGCCCAGACAATAATTCGCCACCTTTTTGCAGCACATGCCAGGCTTGGTTGCCGATAGACCACCAGTCTTTAACACCATAGCGAGTTTGGTATAAGCCCAAAGTGTAGGTGGCATTGTCAGTGCGATGAGTTAGCGCTAAATCATTGGTAAAGGCATTAATATCTTTTAGTACCACCCAGCGACCAATTTGCTGCACAAAGGTGTCATCGCTATAGCTATTGCCGGTAGCAGCCCCTGTTACGGTTTCATCTAGGCTGCGAATATCCCCCAGTCTGGCGGCACCCCCTTCTGGCACTAAGCCTAAGGTATTCGCTTGGCCACTAAGATGACTAAAGCGGTATACTAGACGCCAATCATCGGTAAGATCGAGATCAACAGTACCCCCAGTAATGCCGCCTTTCCAGCCGCGGCCATCGGCAAAGTCATAGCTGGCGGTTTCGCCATTCGGGCCATAGGCAATGGTCGCCTGACGATTCAAAGCACCAATTTGAGTAAATTTATTATCAATACCGTTGATATTCAGTGGTACAGGTAAGTGCCAAACACCATGATCATCGGTTTGCCGAGTGTAAAGATTGATGGTGCCGTTATCTAATTCTTTGGTGATATTGACAGTAAATTGATGGCCTTTTTCAGAAGTAAAACCTGTTTCGCGTGGTCCTTCCGACTGATTAATATAGCCACCTGCCATAAAATATAAGCGATCGGCTAGTTTGCCGCTGATCACACCATCGATCCGCTGCTGACCATAATTACTGGTACTGTATTTCACCAGTCCTTCGGTTTGATCGCTGCCTTCTTTCAATACAAAGTTAGTGGTTAAACCCGGTTGGCCATGGCTAATAACCGGGTTAGCACCACCGCGCAGCGCTTCCATAAATTGAATGGTTTCATCTAAGCGGAAAATAGACGAGTTCTCTAAAAATGACAGGGTAGAAGGAGGATAAATTACCGCGCCGTTTAGCTGTAAACTTAAGAAAGGTGCATCACCGGTGCTGGGAAAGCCCCGCACAAACACGTTAGCACCCGCTACGCCACCTGAGCTTTCAGCCCACACGCCCGGTACTACGGTAAAGAGTTCTGCGGTGCTTTTCGGTGCTAATTTATTGATATTATCAGCGGAGACACTGGTAATGGCATAGCTTTGGTCCACCCGTAAACCTGACATACCGCTGGCTTTACCGGTTACCACAATTTGTTCGATTTGGCTGTTTTCTTTGCTACTGTCAGTGCTGGTGTTGTCGGTACTTTCTGCGGAAACTTGGGCTACAACTGGCAAGCTGAATGCCAATATTATAGCGCTACTGATCTTACTAAGCGGTAACCTCATGCTAAATCTCCTGGTCTATCCTGTTGTTGGTTTTGCGGCATTGTTATTAAAAAGTGTGCCGTTCAAATTGTTGCGCGTTTACCTTTTGCTTAGCGATCTCACTGCCGTATAGCGAACAAGATCTCATCATTATTCGTAAACACAATCTAACATTAGGATACTTTGCAATCGATTGCAATAGGGTTTTTGATCTTTTGCATACGATTGCAAAAGTATTTGTATCCTTATTTCCTTAAGGATACATATTCTGAAGTATGCAGCATTGCGACGGTTAAGCTGATCGGGCATTATGGCGCTTAAGTATTTAAGTTTAAATTTAATAGGTTAACTGTGGTGAAAGAGTGTGCAAAAGTACTAACGCTGGCTGATATTGCTCGCTTGGCTGGCGTGTCTGAATCAACCGCGTCCCGTGCTTTACGGGATAACCCGGTGATTAATGCCGCTACCCGGCAAAAAATTCAGCAAATAGCCGCAGATCATCAGTTCAAGGTTAATGCGACGGCGCGCAGTTTGCGTACGCAAAAAAGCCATACTATCGCCGTGATTATCTTATTTGATGCCAAAACCCAACAAACGATTACCGATCCCTTTTTACTGGATATTTTAGGCGTTATCGCCGACGAATTAACCCGTCAGGGTTACGATATGCTGCTTAGCACCAGTAAAACCACTGACAAAGACTGGCGCAGTTACTATTTTGATTCCAAACGTGCCGATGGGCTTATTGTCATCGGGCAGGGGGAGCATGATGAGCGGGTATTGCAGCTCGCGGCAGCCGGAGTGCCCTTTGTTGTCTGGGGCGCGGCTAGTGATGACGAGGACTATCCGGTCATTGGTAGTGATAATCGACAAGGCGCTAAACTAGCGGTAGAGCACTTGCTGCAACAAGGTTGTAAACGCCTAGCGTTCTTGGGTGATATCCGGCACACCGAGATTGAAATGCGTTATCTTGGTTATCAGGATGCGCTACAACAAGCCGGTTTGCCGTCTGAGCCGCATCTGCAGCTCAATACCGACTTTACCGCCCAAGATGCCTATATCAAGACACAGCAGGTGCTGTTTGCGGAGCTAAATAGCCCGCAAGGTGCACTGGATGGTATTTTTGCTGCCAGTGATGCTATTGCTATGGGGGCAATGAAAGCTCTGCTAGAATATGGCGTTCAGGTACCACAGCAATTGGCAATTGTCGGTTTTGACGATATTGCGATGTCGGCTTACTGTACGCCATCGTTAAGCACGGTAAAGCAAGACACCCAAGCAGGCGGCAAATTATTAGTTGCAGCCTTGTTACAGCGAATTGCAGGTAACAGGGTGTCCTCGTCGCAGTTACCTGTGCGTTTCCTTTGTCGCCAGTCCAGTTTGCGTTTGCTTTAAAGGGCCAATAGCGACACCGCATCAAGGGCGTCGATGCTGGGATAAACGATTAATGCCTCCTGTAATACCGCAGCATCACCAATACCAACAGCTTGCATGCCAGCGCGATTAATAGCGCTGACGCCAGCCGCAGCATCTTCTACTCCCACGCAATATTCTGGCGCAACTCCTAAGCGCGTGGCGGCTTGCAGGAAAATCTCTGGATCAGGTTTGCTGGCTTTAACCAGAGCGGCATCGGCTATGGCATCAAACTCATCATATATCCCAAGCCTTTGCAGAACAAAATTGGCATTTTTGCTGGCAGAAGCCACCGCCAGTTTAATGTCCTGTTGTTTTAACGCCGTTAATAAAGGGCGCACCCCTGTAAATAAATCAGCTTCGCTCATATTGGCTATTAATTGCAGATAATGCGCATTTTTTTCTGCCATTAACGCATTTTCTGCATCGGAGTCTAACTGCAGTTGGCCTTTGGCCAAAATCATCCGTAAAGAGCCAAGGCGATCTACGCCTTTGAGTTGTTCATTATCTTGTTCGTTAAACGCAATCCCCAAAGAATGGGCCAGTGCTTGCCAAGCTTGAAAATGATAATGGGCCGTGTCAGTGAGCACTCCATCTAAATCAAAAATAACGGCTTTGATCATAAAGTTGCTCCTACATTAACTGCTATTGCTTGGTTGTTTACGGTGATCGTTAACGGCTCGCCTTGTAACAGCTGGCACTGCGCTTGTTGGCCTTTTACCCTGATTTCCAGTAAACGCTGTTGATAGTGCAGTCGGAAGCAGAGCTCGCCCAAAGCTTCGGGTAAATTGGGTGTTAGAAATAACCCATTTGGCCTTACCCGCACGCCAGCAAACCCTTGCACTAAACACAGCCAACTGCCGGCCATACAGGCTATATGCACACCGACTTCGGTGTTGCCGTGGTGGTTATCGAGATCCATTCTGGCGGAATCGCCAAAAAAGTGCTGCGCTCGCGCAATATCGCCTGTTTCTGCAAAGGCAATGCTGTGAATACAGGCTGATAAGCTGGAGTCGTGGGTCGTTAAGGGTTCATAATAAGCCAGATCCCGGGCTTTTTGTGCCTGGTTTACGTGATCATCCAACAACACATTGGCCAAGACTGTGTCGGCTTGTTTTAATACCTGATGCCGATAAATCACCAAGGGATGGTAATTAAGCAGCAGGGGGTAGTGATTGGCGGGGGTATTAGCAAAATCCCAGCGTTTCTTTTGTAAAAAGCTATCATCCTGTGCATGGATATTCAGCTGATTATCAAAGGGTAAGTACATCTGCTCAGCGGCTTGTTGCCATAAATTAAGCTCTTGCTCTGAAACAGCAAGGGATTGGCGCAGCGCGGTTTTATCCTTTAAAAAGGCGTAACAAAAGGCCAGTTGTAGCTTAACCATAGCATTGGTGTAGTAATTGTTATTCACTATTGCCGTGTATTCATCGGGACCGGTAACTTGATGGATCTCAAAACGGTGGTTTTGGCGCTCGTTAAAAAAGCCCAGATCGAGCCAAAGTCGGCTGGTCTCGACCAGCATTTCAGCGCCCATCTCCATCATAAAAGTGTGATCAGCGGTCGCCAGATAGTAACTGCGAATGGCATAGGCGATAGCCGCATTAATATGGTATTGCGCAGTACCTGCTGGGAAATACGCCGAGCATTCTTCACCACCAATGGTGCGCCACGGATAAAGTGCACCCTGGCTATGTGACATCTGACGTGCCCGCTGTCGCGCGGCATCTAACTGACTGTAGCGATGTGCCAGCAATTGTTTGGCCAGTTCAGGCTGTAATAAGCTCATCACTGGGA
>CAZNXI010000027.1:23012-25136 GCA_964577005.1 uncultured Rheinheimera sp. | reverse complement strand
GATGGAGCTGGTTACTACGCAGCATTGCGCGGCGACTTAGAACATATGCTGACGTTTTCTGATACCGCATCATTCTTTCAGGTAAAGAGCGTACTAGTTAGGCTCAGGCGAGAGTTTCAGAATATTTTCTATCTCACACCGATTGAACTTGAGCATGCGGTACTGACTATTGAAAATTGTACACGTAAGGACGTCTTTAATGCGTTGTTAGCTGACGGGTATCCCGAGGAAGAAATTCAACGTTCACAAGATGTTTCAATTGGGCTCGGCTACCTTTCTGTGGAGGATGAGGTCGTTCGGATAGCAAACGATAGGCTTCCAATAGCTCGAAGACTATTAATTCTCGATATTGCCGCTTCAAATGCCAGAAAAATTACTGACGAAGAAAGAAACACGCAAAAATTTTTACTCATTCCAGGGTATGGTTCTAATATAGGTATTCTTGAGTCGGAGCTTTCCAAAGCAGTTTGTGAGAAGGCCAAAGCTATCCAAATAACACCTTTTGATTTCGCTAGTGATATAGAGTGGCTCCTTGATGAGGGAGTTATGAAACGCCGATAGTATGAATTTAATCACAAACCTATAAGACAACAGGCAGTTCACGCTAAAAAGTTGAGTTTACTCTGTGACTACTGCTCAGTTTCGATAACTAGGGATAGCTTGGCATGAAAGTTTTGAAAATGGGAGCATTATAAACACCGGATATTGGATCAATGCCCAGCAGACTCCCGGAAACTTAAGATACTTTACCCTGCTTCAAAACTTTAAGTTTTTATTTCCCAATATGCCCCTATTTGTTAATATAATGTTTTGTTATCTTTTGTGTTAAAAAGGATGTTACATGATTAAATTCAGACTATTTGGCCTGGTAATACTTTTCTTAGCAGCTTGTTCGAAAAACCCCTACGAGGCATATCCTGGCCTCTGGGAGAGACAAGACGAAAACCGTAAAGAAGTTATTGAAATAAAACAAGCAGATGGCATTTTCCTACTTAATACCACTGTTTTGAAGGATAAACATGATAATAGCAATAGCCACAATTTTAGTGCTCTAGCCAAAGTTGACGGTCAACTGAGCTTTAACAACGGTTTGAGTAACATTTTTTTAGTGTTGTCAGAAAGCGATACTTTGATCGTTGGAAAGGATAAGTATAAGCGTATCTCATCTAATAGATTAGATGAGATAAAAGCTGAACTAGCCAAACTCGAGCAGGAAAGAATCGCAACCCAGCAACGGGCAATCGAGGAGATAGAGCAAGAGCGTCTGGCGCAACAGGAGAGCATGCGACAACGAAATCTAGAAAGAGAAAAGTGCCAAGCTTTGCTTGATAAAATTAATGTTGAAATCGCGGGTATTAAGCAATTTAGCGCCAATAATGCAAAATGGACTGCCGAATACGAGAAGATTAAACAAAAATATACCGATATAGCTAAGCAATATGTGAATTGCAAGCCGGATTTTTTCTAAAATCTAATGCTATAGGCTTACAGCGCACAGCTTTTCATATCGAACAGCTTAAAACTAGAAAAGGGTCGCGTTTTCGCTCGTTGTGTGAAAAACAGCGACCTTAGATTTTCAGAATCTGTTTATAATAAAAGGTAGGGAAATTTCACCCTACCTTTTTCCAGCGGAATGTATTGCAAATCGATTAATATATTTTTTGACAGCGCATGCCGCGATTCGTCATCGATAGTGGCGGCCCACACCTGGGTGCTGAAATAGAGCTATGGTGCATCTGGGAACGACCCAGGAGGCGCGTAATCCATCAGACGTTAGGGTTTATCGTCTGTAGCCTTCGAGGATAGTCGTGTGGTCCCCACACGCGCAGCTCATGAAATTGAGCTGTCCTTCTTAAGAACTGGCATGCGCTGTTACTTAATGCCATTTAAATCTGCAAAAAGCAGTCTTCCGCTTAGCTTATTTTTCTTGATTTTCGATATCCACGCTTCATAACTCATTTACTGCATAAAAGCAGTGCTAGCGTTATTTTTGGTATACCCAAGACACTCAAATGGAAACATGCTTGAAAAACAAAGTGCAGAGGTTGTACGATGTCGGTAGCACAGAGGTAGCACCGAGCTATTTTCAGGAAGTAGGGTAAAACGACAAGCCTTTAAGAATGG
>CAZNXI010000027.1:22482-23002 GCA_964577005.1 uncultured Rheinheimera sp. | reverse complement strand
TGAGCTATGGGGCCATTTTGAAACTAACTTTTTAGTGCAGTGTTTACACATCCCTGATGATCGGCTATCAGCTCGGCAGAGATAAGTAACGGCCAGCAGTATATGAATTTTTTTGTGCTTTGTCATCTGGCAACTGACATTCGCTGCTATCAACTGCTTATATTTTATGCTGAATTAACAAAAAGGCGCCAAGTCGGCGCCTTTAGTGTCGTAGAGAAGCGACTTACTCGTCTAAGAAGCTCTTTAATACTTCTGAGCGTGAAGGATGGCGTAGCTTACGAAGTGCTTTCGCTTCGATTTGCCGGATCCGCTCGCGCGTTACGTCAAATTGCTTACCCACTTCTTCTAAGGTATGGTCGGTATTCATATCGATACCAAAACGCATCCGTAGCACTTTTGCTTCACGAGCCGTTAAGCCAGCTAGCACTTCGTTGGTAGCAAATTTCAAGCTTTCCATAGTCGCCGAATCAAGTGGCGATTCGCCGCCCGAGTCTTCGATAAAATCGCCTAAATGCGAATC
>CAZNXI010000027.1:21300-22472 GCA_964577005.1 uncultured Rheinheimera sp. | reverse complement strand
CCCATTTCTTGCAGCATTTGCCGCGAGATACGGTTTAGCTTGTTAATGGTTTCAATCATATGCACAGGGATGCGTATGGTCCGAGCTTGGTCTGCAATAGAGCGGGTAATAGCTTGACGGATCCACCAAGTAGCATAGGTTGAAAACTTATAACCACGACGGTATTCAAATTTATCTACCGCTTTCATCAAGCCGATATTACCTTCTTGAATTAAATCCAAGAACTGTAAGCCACGGTTGGTGTATTTTTTGGCGATAGAGATAACTAAACGTAAGTTAGCTTCTACCATCTCTTTTTTAGCGCGGCGGGCTTTGGCTTCACCAATCGACATCCGGCGGTTGATATCTTTAATTTTGAAGATACTCAGGCCAGTTTCTTCTTCTACTTTCTTCAGCTTTTCAATACTGCGAACCAGCTCTTCCTGCATTTCTTGCAATTTTGCAGAATACGGCTTATTGGCGGCAATTTCAGCAGATAACCATGCAGTAGAAGTTTCAAAACCAGTAAAGGCTTTCACAAAGTTTTTCTTCGGCATTTTGGCGTATTCGACGCAATGCTTCATGACGAGGCGTTCTTGCACACGAACCCGGTCCATCATCTCGCGCATGTTCTTGACCAAGCGATCGAATTGCTTGGGAACCAGACGGAAACAGCGGAAAACTTCGCTTAACTTTTCAATTTCTTCCTTGGTAGTGGCATGCTCACGACCATTTTGTACGATAGAGTTACGCGTTGTTTCATATTGACTGCGCAGCTCGCTAAACTTAATACGGGCTAGTTCTGGATCTGGGCCGGTATCGCCATCATCACTGTCCGCATCGCTATCTTCGTCACTGTCATCATCAGTATCAGGGGTATCTGCTTGATGTTCTTCAGGTAAGTCAGAGCCAATATTGCTGCCCATAACAGGGGCTTCATCAATTTCGTTCGGATCGATAAAAGCAGAAACGATGTCACTTAAGCGCATTTCTTCTGCTTCGTACTTATCCCATTGTTCTAATAGATAAGTAATGGCTTCTGGGTACTCTGCGACCGAGGTTTGTACTTGGTTGATGCCGTCTTCAATACGCTTGGCAATATCAATTTCGCCTTCACGGGTCAGTAATTCAACTGTACCCATTTCACGCATATACATACGAACCGGATCGGTAGTACGACCCAGTTCTTTATC
>CAZNXI010000027.1:19429-21290 GCA_964577005.1 uncultured Rheinheimera sp. | reverse complement strand
GGCTTCTTCTGCGGCATCCTCATCGGCTGCAGCATCAGACATAATCAGATCATCGGCATCAGGTGCGGTTTCGAACACCTGTATACCCATATCGTTGATCATTCGAATAATATCTTCGATCTGATCCGAGTCGATAATATCTTGTGGAAGGTGATCGTTCACTTCAGCAAAGGTCAAATACCCTTGCTCTTTACCCTTAAGGATCAGGAGTTTTAACTGCGACTGAGGACTTTGCTCCATAGAGACTTATCTTCCACCAAAGTTGTTAATCTAAAAATGCGAACTAGTGATTATAGCAAAGCGCAGCTTTTCTAGCCAGCTGCAGTTAACTCACTGGACGCGGTTTTTTGCTTTTTAACGCTTTAAGCAACAAAACGTACTCTTGTTGCTCAATTTGCGTAAGTTGTTTTAGCTTATCTTTACGTTCTAATGCTTCCAAGCGCTGTTGCAAATAAAGATCCTCGATGGAATGGAAAGTATCGAGGAAATCTTGGCTAAGCTGTTCTGGTTCAATTTGATGTTCCCAAGTTGCTAACTTTAATAGGATGGCATGCTCTGGTAAATCTCGCCAGTATTCGAGTAACTGTGCTGTAGTTTGTTCTGGCTTTTCCAGTAAATGACGTTGTACAGCTAGTAACAAGCCAATGCCTGGAATATTGGCTTCGGCTAATTCCGGTGCATAAGGCATAATTTTCGCCAGTGCAGGATATTGAATCAACAGCGCAATCGCTCGGCGCATTGGGGTGATTTTTAAAGCCGAGCTGGCAACTTTGTTCGTTGCTTTGCTCTGGTTTACTTTAAGGCGCTGTGTTTTGCGCCCTAATAAATTATCGAGTTTTTCTGTTAACAACTCTTTATAAAAATTGCCCGGGATTAATTTAATCAGGTCAGCCCCTTTATTGGCCAACGCGGATTTACCAGCATCGGTATTCGCATCAAATTCTGCCAGCAAATGCTCGAATAAATACTGACTGAGTGGTTTGGCGTGATCTAAGCGCTGTAAAAATGCGGCTTTCCCTTCTTTTTGCACCAAAGAGTCTGGATCTTCACCGTCTGGCAAAAACACAAAGTTAAGCTCAACCCCATCTTTTAATTGCGGTAACGCGCTTTGTAAAGCACGCCAAGCAGCATCACGGCCAGCACGGTCGCCATCGTAACAACAAATAACCTGTGGTGCGTACCGAAACAACGTGTGCATATGGTCTGACGTTGTCGCTGTCCCTAAGCAGGCTACGGCAAATTTAATATCGTGTTCGGCTAAAGCCACCACATCCATATAGCCTTCAACGACCAAGAGACGGCTTAAGTGTCCTGGCTGTTGCCGCACTTCATATAAACCATAAAGTTCGCGGCCCTTATGGAATAAACGAGTTTCTGGCGAGTTAAGGTATTTTGGTTGGCCATCACCTAACACGCGGCCGCCAAAGGCGATGACTCTGCCGCGTTTATCGCGGATAGGAAACATCAGGCGATCGCGAAAAAAATCAAACTCACGGCCATTTTCATTACGGCTAATTAGTTTTAAGTCGTATAGCTGATCGCGCTGCGATTTACTGTTCGAGCTCGATAGCGCTTTTAACAAAGCATCCCAGCTTTCTGGGGCATAACCTAATTGAAAATCGGCAATCGTTTGGGCACTGAGCCCACGTTTGGTTAAGTACTGTTGTACTTCAGCGGCTTTAGCATGTTGCTGCAATTGGCGTTGATAAAAGTCAGCCGCTTGCTGCATTAACTGATAGTCATCGGCTTGAGGCGCAGGCCTGTTACTCGTCGGGCCTTTTTCACGTGGGACTTCTAGGTGTAAATCTTTTGCAAGCTCTTCAATCGCTTCTACAAATTCTAACTGCTCAAACTCCATCAT
>CAZNXI010000027.1:18824-19419 GCA_964577005.1 uncultured Rheinheimera sp. | reverse complement strand
TGTGCGCCACAACCAAAGCAGTGATAAAACTGTTTATCCGGACTTACGGTAAAAGAAGGACTTTTTTCGTTATGGAAAGGGCAACAGGCAGTATAGTTGCGAGCACCGGCTTTTTTCAGCGGTACACGTTTGTCAATCAGCTCTACGATGTCAGTACGCGCAAGCAGATCATCGATAAATTGACGGGGGATTTGTCCTGCCACGCTTGTCCTTTTTATTTAGGCTTCAGAAAAAGACAAACCGTGTTACGAGAACACGGTGTGCAGATAAAGCATTTTTTAGGGTGAACAAGCTAGACTAGTCGTTTTGCTTCTTGCCATTACGGCAGTAACCCTATGCCGGTATCCTAAAACTGTAGATTAGTACAGACGGATACGACGTGCATTTTCGCGTGAAAGCTTTTTAGCGTGGCGTTTTACCGCAGCTGCTTTCTTGCGCTTACGAATCCAAGTTGGTTTTTCATAGAACTCTTTAGCGCGAACGTCAGCTAATACGCCAGCTTTTTCGCAAGAGCGCTTGAAACGACGTAAAGCTACGTCAAAGGGTTCGTTTTCTTTTACTTTAACTACAGGCATTAAATTCTCACCTCAGGCCA
>CAZNXI010000027.1:10176-18814 GCA_964577005.1 uncultured Rheinheimera sp. | reverse complement strand
AAAACTGGTTATCGTTAACCAATACGATTAAAAATGGTGCGGTATTTTACGCAAAAAGCACCACCAAAGTAAAGCGCTTAAGTGATCTTAAATCAGATCCTCTGGCTATGGGGTGTGCAAGCCGCTACAATGCGCGTTTTCAGGGCGGCTATGATAACGAAAAATCGTATTGTGTGCTGCTTTTTTAGCAATTATTTGCAGAGCAACCACATAACACTGCGATAAGTCGCGCAGCAGAGGCTTAAATAATGCGAGTTTTAGGTATCGAAACCTCATGTGATGAAACCGGAGTTGCCATTTATGATGGTAACAAGGGCTTGTTAAGCCACGTGCTTTATAGCCAAATCGCCATTCATGCCGATTATGGCGGTGTAGTTCCTGAGTTGGCGTCTCGCGATCATGTGCGTAAAACCTTGCCTTTGATCAAGCAAGCCCTTGCTGAAGCAGGCCTAACGGCAAAAGAAATTGATGGCGTAGCTTATACCGCAGGGCCTGGACTAGCCGGTGCTTTGTTAGTTGGCGCTACCATAGGTCGTAGCCTTGCTTTTGCTTGGCAAAAGCCGGCGTTAGCGGTACATCATATGGAAGGGCATTTATTAGCCCCGATGTTAGAAGAGGATGCGCCCGCGTTCCCATTTTTGGCATTGTTAGTCTCTGGCGGTCATACCCAATTGGTGGGCGTTGAGGGCATCGGTCAATATACCCTGTTAGGCGAATCTATTGATGATGCGGCGGGGGAGGCCTTTGATAAAACCGCCAAATTAATGGGGCTTGATTACCCTGGTGGCCCTTTATTAGCCAAGTTGGCGCTACAGGGAAATGCTAATAAATATACTTTTCCAAGGCCAATGACTGACCGCCCCGGCTTAGATTTTAGCTTTAGTGGTTTAAAAACGGCTGCCTCGCTAGTCATCCAGCAAGAAGGTAGCTCGGCGCAGGTGCAGGCTGACATTGCCGCGTCATTTCAACAGGCGGTGGTCGATACCTTGTTAATTAAATGCCGACGTGCGTTAAAGCAGACTGACTACAAGCGCTTAGTGATTGCTGGTGGCGTGAGCGCCAACGAGTCGCTGCGTGAGCAGTTAGCGCAGATGATGAGCGCCTTGGGCGGTAAAGTGTATTATCCGCGCAAAGAATTTTGTACCGACAATGGTGCTATGATTGCCTTTGCAGGCTATCAGCGTTTAAAAGCAGGGCAACAACAGGATCTGACTATTGGTGTGACACCGCGCTGGCCGTTAGCCTTGTTACCCGCGGTATAAAGCGTCTGAGGCACTTTGCGCGGCGGCTAAGCCTCAGTTCAACCACTCAGCGGGTTATTCCTTAACCCGTTTCGATTTATCCCAAATTTTGCTTTCTTGACGGCGATAGAGCCTAAGAATATTTTCCCGATGGCGCACGATGATCAGGATGCTAAGCATACAAACGGGAAGGGTATAAAGGGGTTTAATCCACCAGGTGAATAGCGGGGCTAGAGCGACGGTAAGTAATGCGCCTAACGAAGAGTAGCCAGTGAGTAACACCACCGCCAACCAAGTGCCTATGAGTAAGCCTGCGAGATCTAAGCCTATCGGCATCATCGCGCCAAAAGCTGTTGCTACCGCTTTGCCGCCTTTAAAACCAAAAAATACTGGATAGATATGGCCTAAACAGGCGCAGATAGCGATAGCCCCCAGCCAAAGTGGTTCTATTTTTAAAAAATAAGAGCCCCAAACTGGGATAGTCCCTTTGAGAATATCAAATAGCAGCACCATTATCGCCGGCAACTTGCCGCCTAAACGCAGCACATTGGTCGTGCCTGGGTTTCCTGAGCCATGAAAGCGCGGATCGGGTAAACGAAATAGTTGGCAAACTAAAACCGCAGAGGAAATTGACCCAAGCAAGTAGGCAATAACCATCATTATCAGGATCAGTAAGGTCATTCCGTGGTTCCTCAACACCCATTTTTGCGCTACTATTGCAGCAGAATCATCCGAGCAGCAAAATAAAGCCTTTATGACATTTTGCCAACCCGCTCAGCCTACCTGAAACGAAAAATAACGCAATGCGGATTTAACTTCATGGACATCGTTTTTATCAAGCAGTTACAAGTTGATACCGTTATTGGGGTATACGACTGGGAAAAAACTATCAAACAGCGCTTGCTGTTAGATATCAGTCTGACAACGGATTTGCGTGCGGCTGCGCGCAGCGATGATATCCGCTTAACACTGGACTACGCCGTGATTAGTGAAAAGGTGATTAGCTTGATTACAGCGCAACCTATTGAACTGATTGAAACTGTGGCTGAGCGCGTTGCCGATATGCTGTTAACGGCCTTCGCGACCTCTCAGGTGGAGATTCGGGTGTGTAAGCCTGGTGCTGTGGCACAGGCGGCAACGGTTGGCGTACAAATCACCCGTTTTGCGCCTGGAGTGTCCGGTTAATGGTGCCAGTATTTATTAGCGTGGGTTCTAATATTAATCGTGAATTTAATGTGCGAGGCGGTGTTAAAATGTTAGCCGAGCATTTTGGTGCCCTTACGCTGTCATCGGTTTATGAAAGTGATGCGGTCGGATTTTGTGGTGATCCTTTTTATAATTTGGTGGTGGGTGTAGAAACCACCTTATCTATTGCTGAATGTGTACAACTGCTTAAACAGATTGAAGATCAATATGGTCGTATCCGCGGAGCAGAAAAATTTTCTGGAAGAACGCTGGATTTAGATTTACTCAGTTATGATCAGCAAGTGTGTGATACGCCTGTGCAGTTACCTCGGGGCGAGATCACCGAGAATGCTTTTGTGCTGTGGCCCTTAGCTGAAATTGCCCCTAGCGTGATTCATCCTCTTACTGGGCAAAGTTACGCAGCGTTGTGGCAATCTTATGATAAAATCCAAAATATTTGGCCTATCGACTTTACATGGAGTGAGTAATCTTGAGTACTATTGAAGTGATTATCCTGTCTATTATTCAGGGTATTACCGAGTTTTTACCTATTTCTTCTTCTGCCCACCTTATTTTGCCCTCGGCCATTTTTGGCTGGGCAGATCAGGGTATTGCGTTTGATGTTGCCGTGCACGTCGGAACCTTGCTTGCGGTAATGCTGTATTTTCGACAAGATATTGGCAACCTGACCGTCGGTTGGGTAAAAAGCCTTGGCGGGCAACACAGTACTGATAGCAAACTAGCTTGGTGGGTTATACTGGCCACAATACCGGCTGCTTCGGCCGGTTATCTGGCAGCAAAAATGGATCTGGTTGAGACATTGCTGCGCTCGCCTTGGGTTATTGCTTGTACTACTATAGTGTTTGGTTTGGCATTATGGTGGGCTGATGCAACGGCTAAGCAACAGCAGGCTATGGAAAAGTTAAGCTGGAAGCAAGCGCTATTTATTGGCGCAGCTCAAGCACTGGCGATCATTCCAGGCACCTCTCGCTCAGGCATCACCATGACGGCGGCGATGTTAATAGGATTGGATAAAGTTAGCGCTGCACGTTTCTCCTTTTTGTTATCTATCCCTATCATTGTGCTGAGTGGTGGTTATCAAGGCAGTAAATTATTAGCCGAACCTCAACAGTATGATGTTTCAAGTATTTTGTTAGGTACTGCTCTAGCATTTTTCAGTGCTTTAATTTGTATCCATTTCTTTCTAAAAATTATCAGCCGGATGGGTATGTTACCTTTCGTGATTTATCGGCTGTTATTAGGCGTGGGCTTAATACTCTTTTTGAGTTTCTCAGGCAGCTAACCTGAAAGGCCTGCAAGGGATATCTCTTGCAGGCGACTGCTCATCGCGAAACTATATTTATCTAAATTGCTTCTTTTTTAGCCAAAGCAATAGCCTCTTGTCGCGCATGCTGCAGGGCGTCTTTTAATGCGGGCCCAGTTATGCCTGAGGCTATCAGTGTTTTGGCTTGCACGGTTAATGCGGCTGCTGCCAGTGTTCTTAAATAACGGGCTTGCGGATAGGCTGCAGTTTCAAAGCCAGCACGCCCACGCAAATCTGCGGTACAGCACAGCAAAATAGCCTCTAATCTTTCAGGTTTACGCCATAAATCGATCGCATTAAAAAACTTCAAGACGGTACTGGCTTTTAGTTCTTGCGCCCGATGGACTAACTGATGATGTTCACACACCAGCAAGGCCAGTTCGCGACAATGATTCGGCACCCGTAAGCGCTCACAAAGCTGATTTATCAAGGGTAAACCTGTATGCTCATGGCCGTGATGGGCGGGCAGCAGGGCTTTTGGCGTTACGCCTTTGCCCAAATCATGAACTAAGCTGGCAAAGCGAACCTCAAGTTTATCCGACAGCTTTGCCGCCTGCGCCAATACCAGTAACGTATGCACCCCCGTATCGATTTCTGGATGCCATTTTTCCGGTTGTGGCACGCCCCATAAATTGGCTAGCTCTGGCATGAGCGCGCTTAAGGCACCACATTGGTGTAATAACGCAAAGTAAGCGGCCGGGCTTTGGCTAGTGAGTGCTTTGGCGGTCTCGACCCAAACGCGCTCTGGGCTAAGCGTGTTGAGTTCACCGCTAACACTAAGTTGTTGCATCAGTGCGAAGGTTTCAGCCGCCACTTGAAAGCCCAAATGGGCATAGCGGGCATAAAAGCGAGCAACGCGCAGTACGCGCAAGGGATCTTCTACAAAGGCCTCAGACACATGGCGTAACTGCTTTTGGGCAAGATCTTGCTGACCGCCATAGGGATCAATCAGCGTACCATCCACTGCTTTGGCGATAGCATTAATAGTGAGATCGCGCCTGGCTAAATCTTGTTCCAGGGAGACATCGGCAGCCGCATAGACGCTAAAGCCGGTATAACCGCTACCGCTTTTGCGCTCAGTACGGGCCAGTGCATACTCTTCTTTGGTTTGTGGATGTAAAAAAACTGGGAAATCTTTACCCACTTGTTGATAGCCTTGCGCCAACATCTGCGTTGGGCTAGCGCCCACCACCACCCAATCTTTTTCGTGAAACGGGTAGCCCAACAGTTCATCGCGAACAGCGCCGCCTACAAGATATATCTGCACATGCTTTCCTGATTGCGTATTTTTTGTCATTATACCCTTCTTGCCATAAATTGCAGTGCTCAGACATAGGATAGCGATGTACACCGGATTTTTTGGTTTAACCAGCCCGCCATTTTCGATAGCGCCAAACCCTGACTTTATGTATCTAAGCCCGCGGCATACTGAAGCCTTAGCGCATTTACGTTATGGCTTAGGCGATGCAGGCGGCTTTGTGTTACTGACGGGGGAAGTGGGGACTGGCAAAACCACCGTATCGCGCACCTTATTACAAGAATTGGATGAGCAGACGGAAGTGGCTTTTATTCTTAATCCTACGCTATCCGAGTTAGAATTACTGGCTGCCATTTGTGATGAGTTAAAAATCCGCTATAAAAAAACCGATGCAAGTTTAAAATTACTGAGCGATAAAATTACCCAACGCTTACAAAAAAATCATCAAGCGGCTAAGAAAACCATTCTGATTATTGATGAAGCACAACATTTACAACCTGCCGTGTTAGAGCAACTGCGTTTGTTAACCAACCTTGAAACCAATACCAAAAAATTATTACAGGTGATCTTAATTGGTCAGCCAGAGTTGCAGCAATTATTGCAGCGCAATGATTTACGTCAGCTCGCGCAGCGTATTACTGCTCGGTATCATTTGCTGCCACTTAATTATGCTGAAGTGCAGCATTATGTGCGCTTTCGGTTACAGGTAGCTGGGTGTCAACGTCCAGTGTTTAGTGATAAAGCGGTTAAAAAGCTGTTTGAGCTAAGTGGTGGTATTCCTCGTCTTGTCAATTTATTAGCGGATCGTGCTATGTTGTCTGCCTTCGGTTTGCAGCAACCTATGGTTGAAGCTGCGGATGTATTACGTGCAGCCTCGGAAATTTTACCTGCACCAGCTAAGCCGACACAAACGTCGTTGCCAATCTGGTTATGGCCGGTATTGGCACTGTTCGGTATACTGCTAGGCCTATTATTGGCCTTACAAGTTATGCCTTTACTTCGCGGAGAGTAATCAATTATGTCCATTTTGATGGATGCGTTAAAACAGCAACAGCCCAGCTTGCCGCCACCCACCGCGTCCTCGTTTTGGCGCAATCTGGCTTTAGTGTTGGCATTAATCTTAGCTATTGGTGCGGGTTTTTTAGCGGGGTATTTATTTTTACCTCACCAGAGTACTGCACCAGTCGCCACTGTATCAGCAGAGGCGGAACCGCCGCCAGCGGCCATGCCGGTTGAAATTGCCAGCTTATTAGCTACTACTAACAGTGCCGAAGCTGTTACTACGAAAGAATCCCCCGTGGTTGCTGAGCCTGTGGTGGAAGTGTTACCTACTGCGCCTGCGGTCGTGACGGTAACAACCAATACCGCTCGAGCCGAGCCCGAACCTGAAATCCCCGCAGAGCTGCGTGAGCGCTTTGCCAATGCCTTGGCGCAAAGTGCTGAAAATACCACAGTTCCCCGAAGTGCCTTAACAACCCATAGTGCACCGGCGCTGGATATTGCTAGTTTGGATACGACCTTACAGCGTCAGTTGCCGAAGCTGAAATTTGAAGCACATGTCTTTGCCACGCAACCTGCGCAGCGCTGGGTAAAGGTGAATGGTAAATCGCTACAAGAAGGACAATGGATCACGGCTGATGTAAGGTTAAGAGAAATTACGCCACAATATGTCTTACTTGAATATGGTCAGCAGTTATTTAGTATGCGAGCTTTAAGTGAGTGGTAAAAAAGCCCACTGTTAAGTGGGCTTAATTTAATGTTGGATTAACGCTCTAGCGTTAATCGTCACTTTCCACCATCGTCATCAGTGAGGTGTTACCACCGGATGCCGTGGTATCAATGCTGATGGTTTTTTCTGTAATTAAGCGCTTCAGTAGAGTGTCGTAATACTCGGCACTGATCACGGGCAGAATAGCGCCCTGACGCTGCGCCAGTTGCTGGCTAAAATAGCCCAAGCGCGAAGAGCGCGCGGCTACCACAGCACCGGCTAAATGTGGATGGGCTAAGATCGCTTCTAATTGATCGGGCTTAGCAACTTGCAGTACGCCAGCGGCTACGCCTGTCGCAATCAATTTTTCGCGAAAAGCCATCGCCTCGTTATAAAACAGCTCTGAAGCGACAGTAATCACGGTATTACCCGCTGCCAGCGCCGTAATAATGGAAATGGCCCAGAAATTAAAAGACGTACTCTTATCGGCATAACAGACCACGCAGCCACGCGGTTCATAGTGCAGTGTATTGGACTCACCTGTAGGCCCTGGCAGCACAATGGCTTTACGCATATGCTTTTCTAGACGATTAAGCTGCGCGCGCGCATCAGCTAGCGTGGAAGCTAAATCGTCGGCCAGTTCGTCAATAATATCAACAGTGGCAATTTTGGCTAATAACTGGCGCACAACCGATACCCGATCATTTAGTGGTGTGGCGCGCCAAATTTTTTCATCACGCAGTGAGTTTGCCATTAATTGCTCAACCTGAGCCGTAGCATCAGCACTTTGATGCTGCTGTAGCTCATCTGGGCTGAGATTCGTCATCTGAACGTTTTCTGGAGAGGCTTTCTCTTTTACCAATCTTAATAAATAGTTAGGGCCTCCGGCTTTAGGGCCTGTACCCGATAAACCACGACCACCAAAAGGCTGCACCCCGACAATGGCACCAATCATGTTGCGGTTAATATACACATTACCGGCGCGCGACATTTTAGCCAGGTATTCGCAGCGCTCTTCAATGCGTGAGTGAATACCCATGGTTAAGCCATAGCCTGTTGCATTAATTTGATCAATAACCTTATCCATTTCTTCTGCTTTAAAGCGGATGATATGCACGCATGGACCAAATACTTCGCGTTTTAATACCGACAGATCAGAGATTTCGTATAAACGCGGTGCAAAGAAATAGGCCCCGTTTTCGCTATTATCAGGAATAGGGCATTGATAATGTAACGTGGCCTTATCTTGTAAATAAGCAGCGTGTTGCTCTAGAGCATCTAGGGCTTTTTTGTCAATAACCGGGCCTACATCGGTACTTAATAACGCCGGATCGCCTACGTGCAATTCTTTTAACGCGCCTTTTAACATTGCAATAATGCCATCGGCCACGTCATCTTGTATAAACAATACGCGTAATGCCGAACAGCGCTGGCCGGCACTTTGGAAGCCAGAGCTGATAACATCATCGACCACTTGCTCAGGTAACGCGGTGGAATCAACAATCATACAGTTTTGGCCACCGGTTTCGGCGATCAGCGGCACCTGCAAATCGTTACGATTGGCTAACGTTTGTGAAATCAGCGTGCCCGTTTCAGTTGAACCGGTAAACATGACTGCTTGGATCCGCGTGTCAGGCACGATGACTTTACCAACTTGACTGCCGCGCGCGATAACGGGCTGCACAACATGTTCAGGCAGGCCAACACTTTGCATCAACTCAATGGTACGTATGGCGATTAAACTGGTTTGCTCAGCCGGTTTCGCAATAACGGTATTGCCTGTGACGATGGCTGCCGCAACCTGTCCCAAGAAAATAGCCAAAGGGAAATTCCAGGGGCTGATACATAAAATAACGCCACGCGCTTCAAAACGATGATCTTCTGCCAGTTCTTCTGCACGTGCTGCATAATAGCGGCAGAAA
>CAZNXI010000027.1:0-10166 GCA_964577005.1 uncultured Rheinheimera sp. | reverse complement strand
AGAAATCAACAGCTTCACGCACTTCATCTATGCCATCTTGCGCAACCTTACCGGCTTCTTTGATACACATAGCGACCAGCTCATCATGGTGGCGCTCCAGAATATCGGCGACACGGCGCAATAAATTTGCCCGCTCACTGACTGCGGTTTGTGACCAGCTAACAAGGGCTTTATCCGCGTTATCCAGCAGCTGTTGCATCTCTTCTGCACTTTGCAGTTTGATATGACCAATGATCTCGCGATGATTCGCTGGGTTTTTGACTGCCTGAGCGTCTGCAGGAACATCCGCTGGTGTTAGTTGATGTTCAGCAAACCATTTATCTAAATTCGCTTTAAAAGGTGTTAACAGATTAACATCAGTGAGATCGAGCCCTTTCGAGTTAGCGCGCTCTGCACCGTATAATTCGATAGGCATTTTAATTTGGGTGTTAAATTTATTACGCAGTCCTTGTAATGTTTCAACAGGATCGGGTAATAAGGCTTCTACCGGCTGTGACGTATCAACAATGGCATTAACAAAAGACGAGTTCGCGCCGTTTTCTAACAGACGACGGACTAAATACGCCAGCAGGTTTTCATGTTCGCCAACAGGTGCATAAACCCGGCACTGGATTTTTTCTTCAGTAACAATTTGATCGAATAACGACTCGCCC
Organism: uncultured Rheinheimera sp.; assembly: GCA_964577005.1. Lineage (GTDB taxonomy): Bacteria > Pseudomonadota > Gammaproteobacteria > Enterobacterales > Alteromonadaceae > Alishewanella. Next base: position 9,513 of record CAZNXI010000027.1, on the reverse strand, counting down.
ATACCATGCAAACGTTGGAACTCAAAGCCGCTGTTATCGCCCTTAGCGACTTCTAAAATGGTGGCTGCGGTATAGGCATTATGGGTTGCGAATTGCGGATAAATGCAATCTCGAGCTTCAAGCAGTTTAATGGCACAAGCTTTATAAGAGACATCGGTAGAAGCTTTGCGAGTAAACACAGGGTAATGTGCTAAGCCATCTTGCTGGGTTGTTTTAATTTCAGTATCCCAGTACGCACCTTTTACTAACCGCACCATTAATTTACGGCCGACTTTACGGGCTAATTGCGTTAGCCACTCAATCACAAAAATGGCGCGTTTTTGGTAGGCTTGCACGGCCAGACCAAAGCCATTCCAGTTCCCTAATTCGTCATCGCTGAAAATCGCTTCAATAATATCTAGCGACATGTCTAAGCGATCTGCTTCTTCGGCATCAATAGTAAAACCAATATCGTAACTTTTAGCAATTAATACCAGCGCTTTTAACTTCGGCACTAACTCAGTCATTACGCGCTCACGATGAGAAAACTCATAGCGTGGGTGAATGGCCGATAATTTAACGGAGATACCAGGGCTCTTGATTGGGCCTCGGCCTTTAGCGGCTTTACCAATAGCATGAATAGCCGTTAGGTAGCTTTGATAGTAACGATCAGCATCTGCCATGGTGCGAGCGCCTTCGCCCAGCATGTCATAGGAATAAACGTAACCTTTTTGCTCTTTATCTGCCGCACGTTCGATAGCATCGTCAATGGTTGTACCCATAACAAACTGCTTACCCATGATCTTCATGGCGTAGTTTACCGATTTACGGATAACCGGTTCACCTAAACGGCCCAAGGTCTTTTTTAACATACCAAACTGTTCAGCTTTACGCTGATCAGTGTAGTTCACCATCTTACCGGTGATGAGTAAGCCCCACGAAGAGGCATTGACAAATAACGAATCACTGCTGCCCAAGTGTGAGCTCCAGTCGCCTTTACTGAGTTTGTCGCGGATCAGTAATTCTTGTGTTTTTTTATCAGGCACCCGTAACAGCGCTTCGGCCAAACACATTAATACCACGCCTTCTTCGCTAGATAACGAGAATTCATTAAGCAGAGCGTCAATACCACCCTGACCATCTTGATCGCGGCGAATATTCAGCACGATTTGACGAGCGCGCTCCCAGGCGCGGCTGCGCGCTTTAACGCCCACTTCAGCCAAGGGTAAAATATGATCAATTACCTGATTTTCGTCGATACGATAAAAATCACGGATTTTTTGTCTAAGTGGACATGTTGCTGTTAAATCACCAGTAAATAACATAATTAACCCTTCACAAAGTGGTGGCATCTAGGGCGTACCCTAGGGTGTTTTGCGCCAAAAAGGCTGTTCTAAAGCCGTGCATACTAATCAAAAATACGCAGAATGTGCTGGTTAAATTCGGATGTTTTACCCTAGTTTACAGGGCATTTTTAGTAAAAAACCAAATTAAATACTGGTATTACCTGAAAAAGCCAAGTGAGTTACTGGCAGCTGACAGCTCGTATCTTCATCTGCTTTAGGTATATAATCGGTTTTAGTTTAGCGCTAAGGTGAGCAGGGTAATTATGACGCAAATGACTAAATCTAAGGCATTAGATCGAATCGATATTAGTATTCTCGATACGTTGCAAAAAGAAGGGCGGATTGCCAATGTAGATTTAGCAAAAAAAGTGAATTTAAGTGCCAGTCCCTGTATAGACCGGGTTAAACGCCTTGAAAAAGAAGGCTTTATTGAGGGCTATGGTGCTAAGCTTAATGGCAGTAAGCTAGGTTATGGCACCGCGGCTTTTATTCAAGTAACACTGGATAGAACCACCAGCGATGTGTTTGATAAATTTCGTGAAGCGGTAGTAATGATCCCACAGGTAGCAGAGTGTCATATGGTCGCGGGCGGCTTTGATTATTTGCTTAAATTGCGATTACCCAATATGGAGGCTTATCGTGGTATTTTGGCGCAAATTGTCGATTTACCGGGGGTGGCTCAGACCCATACTTATGTAGTGATTGAGCAGGTAAAAAATGATCGCGGGCTACCTTTGAAACTGCATGCTGACGCAAGTACCCCGCCAAGCTAAAAAAAGCCTTACATCCAGCGCTCGCTATTGCGGCGTTGCGGGATCAATTTGGGAAGAAGCAAACCAAATAGCAAGCCAAATAGCAATATCGCTCCCCCTAAGACCATAGGCTGTTGCCAGAAACTCGCTTGCGTTTCGCTGATCTCTGTCGATAAACGTTCGTTTTGGCGTTTAAATTGTGTTAACTCTTCTTGAATTTTGTCACGCTCTTGACTAAGTAAGTTTAAATCAGTTTGGTATTGGGTATTGGCTTGTTCTAGTTCGAGGATTTTATCATTTTGCTGTGTAAAGGCGGTTTGTAATAGGCTAAGTTGTGCTCTTAAGCCTGGGGTAAAACTTAAATATTCTTTAGGTAACCAAGCTGTTTTATTCGTATCGTACTGAATTTGCGCATAATCATTTTCTTCATTGAGCCTTATTACCTCTGTGCCTGCCGCTAAAGTACCGACTATTCGGAATTGATTACCTGGACCAGAATGTAAATATACTACTAATGCATCATTGATATAAGCTGGCGTCTGTTCGGTTTGGCTGTGTGCTGGTATGAAAAACACTAAAAGACTAAGCAAAAATAACCGGCAAACAGAGCTGCGAAATAAGCTAAACATAGGTATCCTGAGATTTAATTTGAAAACACGCTCTAAAACTATATCAGCGATAATAGGGAGTTGTGTGGCAATTGACAAGGGGTAATCCCCAAGCTGAAGGAAACGAGATGAGCACTGAGCTGGAATTGAAGTATTTAATCGGAGCTGCAGATGCGGCTTTATTATCTGAGTTATTGCAGCTTTACGCGAAGCCTGCAGCCAGTGTTACGCACTCTTTGTTGAATGCTTACTTCGATACGGCAGATAATTGGTTTCGACGCCATGATATGGGATTGCGCACTCGCCAGAAGAGTGGACGTTTTGAGCAAACCATTAAGCTGGCAGGACAGCAGCACGGCGCATTGCAAATTCGTCCGGAGTATAATATTGAATGTGCTGGTGTCACGCCTTTATTAGCCGATTTCCCCGCTCACATTTGGCCTGAAGCTACCGATGTTGCGCAATTGCAACCGCAATTAATCGAATTGTTTCGCACCGATTTCCAGCGGCAAAGTTGGCAACTCCAACTCCCTAACGCCAAATTAGAAGTGGTGTATGACAATGGTGAGGTGCGGGCCGGTGAGCGTCGTCAGGCTATTTCTGAGTTAGAAATTGAACTGCTAGAAGGTGAACCAGTAGCGTTATTCGACTTAGCTGCATTTTTGTTACAAGCCATACCTATCCGAACTGGCTGGTTAAGCAAAGCCGCAAGAGGGTATCAGCTTTATCAGCAAATAACGACCGCTCGTCCTGCTACTCTTAACGCTATTCATAACTCAGTATTACTTCATTTACAGCGACTGCAGCAATGGGAAAGTTGTTACTTGCAGGAGTTTGATGCTGAGTTGCTGCTAAGTGTTGAGCAAGAGTTGCAAGCCTTAGCCAAAGCGCTTACCGATGAAGGCCAGCAATTATTAGCCAGTGATGCCAGAGCCATGGCACGCCGCCTAACGGATGAAGGTGGCTTAGTCTTTAATAGTCAAGCTTACCAGCTATTATTATTAAAAATCTCCAAGTGGTTGCTTAAGATCGCTTAAAGGACACCTTATGACAGACTCTTCGGTAAACGCCGCGTGTTGGCCGGCACACTACAGCCACTTGGCTAATGAGCTTAATGACGAAGCACAACAACAGCTATGCCGTCTGTTGCAAGCGAGTGGTTTTATCGGCCGGACTTTGCAACAACAGCCTGAGTTAATCGCCACCCTCTGCGATGTTAAGGCGCTCCAAGCCTATCTGGCCAATGGCTTTTGTGATCCGTTACGGGCCATACCTGATGCAAATGACGCTCAGGCTTTTTCACTACTCAGACGTTATCGTAATGCTGGACTAGTGGCGATATTGGCTGCAGATATCTTAGGTTTGCAGAGTATTCGCCAAAGCTTAGCTGCAGTATCTTGGCTGGCTGATGTCTTAATCAATAGTGCCTATCAATGGGCATATCAGCAACAAGTCGTTGTTAATGGCACGCCAATGGATGAACAAGGCGAGCCGATGCCACTATTGATTCTTGGTATGGGGAAGTTGGGTGGTGCTGAGCTTAATTTTTCCTCTGATATCGATTTAATTTTTACTTATCCGAATAAAGGTGAAACCGTAGGTGGGCGAAAAACGTTAGAGCACCACCAGTTTTTTACCAAAGTAGGCCAGAAAGTGATTGCCGCTCTGCATCAGGTGACTGCCGATGGCTTTTGCTATCGCGTTGATATGCGCTTGCGCCCTTTTGGTGATAGTGGTCCCTTAGTGCTGAGTTTTGCCGCTTTAGAAGATTATTATCAGGAGCAAGGACGTGAATGGGAGCGGTATGCCATGCTAAAAGCCCGGGTAATTAACGCGGAAACGAGGCATACCGTCGAACTACAAACATTGCTGAAACCTTTTATTTATCGTCGATATATCGATTTTTCAGCGATTGAGTCGCTGCGCCGGATGAAGCAATTAATTGAACAGGAAAATCGCCGGCGTAATAGGTTTGATAACATTAAACTGGGTGTTGGCGGTATTCGCGAAGTCGAGTTTATTGTGCAAACGCTGCAGTTAATTCGAGGTGGCCGCATTCCCCAGCTGCAGCAGCCTGCTATTTTAAAGGCGCTGCCTGAATTGGTCGCTCAAGGCTTACTGAGTACTGAACAAGGAGAACAATTATGCCAAGATTATTTATGGCTAAGACAAGTTGAGCAGGCCTTACAAGGTATTGATGATAAACAAACGCAAACTCTGCCAGCTGACGAGCAAACACAACAGCAGCTATTAGCGAGCTTAGGTAAACAAAGTTGGCCAGCGTTGCAGTTGGAGATTGCACAAGCCATGCAGCGTATTCATCAGCAATTTAAGTTAGTGATCGAGCCTGAAGAAAATATTGAACCGCAGGAACTGAGCTTAGGCAAACTCTTATGGGATAGCGAGCTGCCGCCGACTGAACTCGCAGAACATATCGATTGGTTAGCGGCTGATGAAGCCCAAGAGCTGATCATGCAGTTGTCACAGTTTAAGCAAGATTGTCAGCGTCGCTCAGTGGGGCCGCGTGGGCGAGAGTATCTGGCTAAATTACTGCCACAGCTATTACATTATTTACAGCAACAACAGGCAGGGGCCACGGTTCTAAAGCGTATTCTTGGCGTATTTAAACAAATTGTCACCCGTACGGCTTATTTAGAACTGTTGTTTGAAAATCCGCCGGCATTGCAACAACTCGTCTTATTATGTTCACAAAGTGGTTGGTTAGCCGAGCAATTAGCCCGTTACCCCATGTTATTGGACGAGCTCATCGATCCGGCGCAACTCTATCAAGTGGCCACTATCGAAGATTATCGGGATCGTTTACGGCTTTACTTGTTACGGGTCCCTGACGACGATCTGGAACTGCTGATGGAAACCTTAAGGCAGTTTAAACAAGCGCAGCAATTACGCATTGCCGCTGCAGATATTAGTGGCGCTCTGCCTTTGATGAAGGTGAGTGATCATCTTACTTGGCTGGCGGAGGTGTTGGTTGAACAGCTGGTAAATTTAGCGTGGCAGCAAATGACAGCGCGTTATGGCATGCCAGCGGGGGCAACAGACCAAGACAAAGGTTTTGCCGTGATTGGTTATGGTAAGTTAGGTGGTATTGAGCTGGGTTATGGTTCTGATTTAGATTTGGTGTTTGTGCATCAATGTCAGAGTCAGGCCGCCACTGCAGGGGAGCGCAGTATTGACTCCATGCAGTTTTACCTGAAGTTGGTGCAGCGGATCTTGCATTTAAGTGCGACAAAAACCAATAGTGGCGTCTTGTATGAGATTGATACTCGGTTAAGGCCATCGGGTAATTCGGGGCTATTAGCCATTCATATTGATACTTATCAGCAATATTTGACACAAGAGGCTTGGACTTGGGAGCATCAGGCGCTGGTCAGAGCCAGAATGATCGTGGGCTCCGCCGATTTATTGACGAAGTTTGCTAGGATCCGACAACAGATCTTAACGCTGCCTCGTGACAGCGAGCAACTAAAGGCTGATGTAAAACAGATGCGTGAAAAGTTACGGCAACATCATGGTGTTAACCAAGATGATGTCAAACATAGTAGTGGCGGCATAGTGGATTTAGAGTTTTTAAGTCAGTATTTGGTTTTAGCCTATGGTGAGAAGCATCCCGAGTTATATCAATACACCGATAATATTCGAATTTTAGACGCGGCCGCCGCCACCGGACTCTTAACGGCGACACAAGCGCAATCTTTAGCCGAGGCTTATCAGTTGCTACGAGGCGTTGGTCATCGACAAACGTTAGCGCCCGCCACAGTCGTGACCGATGCGCGGTTGGAGACATATCGCCAACAGATCCATCTAGCTTGGCAATTTTGGTTTGAAAATGACAAAAAAGCTTAGTTTAATTTGCGTTCACGAGTAGAGGGGCCTGTTGCTTTACAGTGCTGCTGTAAGTAAGGGTCCTCTAAATCGGTAATGACCAATGCACGGGATTTTGGGCAAAAATAACCATAAACAGGTGTGATAAAGTCGGGCGAGACGGTCACTGCCATTTGCTGTAATGTATCAAGCATATTGCCATTGGTTTCAAAGAACTGTTTTACCACATAATCACGGGGTAAGGTCCAAAATAGCTGCATGTCTTCCTGTTGCGCATACTGTTGCAGGCTTTGTTGCAAGGTGCTGCCAGCTTGAAAGCGTCGGCGGGTAACTTCGCCACGCCAATTGTTACTCGCAGGACTAACCTGTTGTTCACGTCGGCGTAGCTGTGGGACTAATTCGCCACTGCTATCACGCAGTTTACGCACAAAATCACTTTTACTTTCTTGCTGCAAACTATTGCGGAAATTTGCATAAAATCGGCTAAAACCATCGGCTGCAGCGTTGGGATTTTCGGGATTAATCAGTAAATCAGGTTTTACGATTAATAAATACATTGCTAGGGCAAGTATCATTATTAGTATTAGTTTAATCAATAGCTTCATGCTGTTGCCTCCTAGTAAAGTGAAGGTGCATTAGGGTCAGGACGTGTTTTAAAGCGTCGGTGCAACCACATATACTGCTCAGGATGATTTAATACGGCTTGCTCTACCCATTGATTTACTCTCGTCACATCGGCTTTATCATCGCCACTTGGAAAAGCTGTGAAAGGCGGCAAAATCTCTACCTGATAGCCTTGATAGTTTGGTAAACGCGACGTGTAAATAGGTATAACGACACAATTTGCCGCTTTAGCAAATAATAGCGTACCCGTGGTGGTTGCAGTTTCAGCTACTGCAAAGAAAGGCACAAATTCAGACCGGTTACGACCATAATCCTGATCTGGCAAATAAAAACACACTTCTTGTTCATTCAAAGCTTGGATGAGCCCCTTTACATCCCTCTTTCCAATCATATATTTATTGCTACGGATCCGGCCACGATACTGTAAATAATCCAGTAAAGGATTGTTATTGGGGCGATAAAATCCCACGCTAGGATGGGTAAGCCCTATTACTCGACCCGCGGCCTCTAGGTGTAGAAAGTGCCCCGCTAACAGTAATACCCCCTTGCCTTGAGCAATTGCCTGCTCTAAATGTTCATAGCCCTTTAGATGCGCCAACCGTTTTACGCGCCAGTTAGGCCACCACCAAGCAATCACCGTTTCAAACATGGCTTTGCCTGTTTCCTCAGCATTTTGCCATACTAATTTTTCGCGTTCGACGACAGATTTTTCTGGAAAGCATAACTCAAGGTTGCGGCGAGCGACTTTTTGACGTGACTTCATAAGTTTGAATAATAAAACGCCCAGCTTGCTGCCAAACCACATCAGTAGTCGATAGGGCAGCCAACTGATCAGATACATTAAGGCTACGCCTAGCCACAGTAACCAGTATTGAGGCAACAAAAAGCGCCAGCTAAATTGCGGTGAATTAACCACTTTACAGAAAACCTCTAAACAAAACCTAAGGTATTGTAACGAAAAAACGCGGTGATGAAAGAGATAACTGGTCAGCGCTTGCGGATAAAGGTATACCGCTGTTGCGGTATACCTTTCTTTTGATTAGTTAGTTAACGCAGAATTGATGGCTAACAAATCTTGTTCTGATAAGTTACCTGCTGCTTGTTTTAGCTGTAACTGCGCTAAAATATAATCATAGCGTGCACCAGATAGGTTACGCTGAGCATCAAACAAGTTGCGAGTGCTTAATAGGACATCAACAATAGTACGAGTACCTACTTCAAAGCCGGCCTCAGTGGCCTGTAAGGCGCTTTGTGCAGAGATAACGGCTTGTTCTAGTGCGCGAATTTGCGACATTTGTGAGTTCACATTGTTGAATGAACTACGGATTTGCCGTACCACTGAGCGATGGCTTTGTTCTAACGCCTGACTTACCTCAACAAAGTTAGCCTGAGCAACCCGAACATTGGCTTCAATGCCACCGCCACTGTAAATTGGCACGGCTAAGGTTAAACCCAGCGAGCTAGTATCTGCGCGATCTACTCCTGACACTTTGGTCACGCCAACAGAAGCGTTAGCAGTTAAAGTTGGTAAATGACCTGCTTTGGCTAAATCGATATCTAGAGCAGACACATCTAAAGCTATGCGTTGTGCTTTGAGAGTAAGGTTATTTTGTTCAGCAATACTCACCCAATCCGTAGCAGCTTCTGGCGTTGGCCGTGAAGTAGAAAATTTATCGGTGTTCAACTGTGCCACTTGAGCGTGATATTGGCCGGTGATTTCCCGCAGTGCCTCGCGGGCATTTTCCAGCTGATTTTCACTATTGATTTCACGGGCGACCACGCTGTCAAATTGCGCTTGCGCTTCATGTACATCGGTAATGGCAGTTAGGCCAACCGCAAAACGCTGTTTAGTCTGTTCTAATTGCCGTTCAACTGAACGCTTTTCTGCAGCGACAAAGGTTAAGTTGTCATTCGCTTTTAATACATCAAAGTAGGCGTTGGTTACACGCAAAATTAATGATTGCAATTCAGCGTCGTAAACAGTTTGGTTTTGCAAGGCGACTTTCTCTGCGCGCGATAAATTTTGCCAGTTTGTCCAGCTAAATACTGACTGCCGCGCTTGTAACGTTGCACCAACAGAATTGTCGCTACTAAAACGCAGATTTTCGCGTGTACTTCTGCCGGCGTCGATATTTAAGCTAATCGTTGGTAATAAGTTAGCTTTAGAGACGTCAATTCTGGCAGCTGCCGCATCGCGGGTCGCAGCAGCGCGCTGCACAACAGGGTCCTTTTGGGTAGCAAGTTGATAGACGGTTTTCAGATCTTCAGCACTTAAATTAAGGCTGAATAAGCTTAAAGACGAAAGCACTAAGGTGCTGATTAAGGTTTTTTTCATGCTAATGATCCTGGCTTTATAAGGAA
>CAZNXI010000026.1:9654-25394 GCA_964577005.1 uncultured Rheinheimera sp. | reverse complement strand
TCAAATAATAAAGTTACAAAAGCTGTGCGCTTAGCTATTGCTTTTGGTACAGCTGCATCTTTTACCGGTGCAGCGATTGCTCAACAAGCCGAGCAAGCCACTGACGATTCAGCTAGCGTTGAACGTATTGAAGTGACCGGTTCACGCATTCTAAAACAAGAATTTACTTCAAATGCGCCAGTTGTTTCTGTTTCATCAGAACAGTTTGAGCTTGGAGCTATTGTAAATACAGAGTCTTTATTGAACACTCTACCGCAATTGGTTCCTGGCTTTGACAGAACGTCTAACAATCCAGGTAATGGTACTGCAACTGCTGACTTACGTGGTTTAGGTACTAACCGTACGTTGGTTCTTGTCAATGGTACTCGTATGGTTCCTACTACCGCTGGTGGTACGGTGGATATTAATACTATCCCAACAAGTTTGATTGAACGTGTTGAAGTATTAACCGGGGGGGCATCTGCAGTCTACGGTTCTGATGCTGTAGCGGGTGTTGTTAACTTTGTCCTTAAACGAGATTTTGAGGGTGTTCAAGTTAATGCTGGTACACGTATGACTGAACGTGGTGATGCTCAAATACATAATGGTGATTTAACTATTGGTGCATCCTCCTCTGATGGCAAAGGTAACGTTGTTTTCAATATGGGTTACACTGAGCGAAAAGCAGTATTACAAGATGCTCGTTCCTTTTCTCGTGTTGCATTTTTCGACAATGCTAATAACACCGGATTACAACCGGGTGGCTCAAGTCTGAACCAAACAGGTGTTATCATTAACCCAGCACTTGGAGAGTTCTCACCTGATACCTTCGGAGTTGTTTTTACCAAAGACGGGAATGTTCGTCCTTACGCTGGTGCAGCAGATGACTATAATTATGCACCTTCTAACTTTTTACAACTTCCGCAAAAGCGCTATCAAATTAGTTCTCTAGGCCACTATGAGTTATCTGATAACTTAGAGTTGTATGGTCGGGCTATGTACACAAATAGCAGAGTCCCAAGTCAGCTTGCTCCTACACCAATTGCACAAACTGCTCGCTTCACATTAGATGGTAACCCATTTTTAACGCCTGAAGCTCAGCAAGTTTTATCTGACTCACTTGGTGTGCGTGATGCTGCAGGTAATATTATTGACTCAAATGGTAATGGCATTGCAGACGAAGCTTCTGGATTAATCCGTCGTCGTATGGAAGAAGTAGGCCCACGTTTCTCAGACGATCATCGTCAATCTTTCCAGTTGACGACAGGTTTACGTGGATTCTTGCCAGACTCGAATTGGGGTTATGATGTTTACTATCAACACGGACAGGTTACAAACAATCTTGTTCAGCTTGGTAATATAAATCGTAATCGCTTTAATCAAGCGTTATTGCTTGATTTGGAAGCAGACCCTAGCGGTGGTATTTGTAGAGATCGTTCTGCAAATGGTGGCTTGAGTGGCTGTGTGCCAATGAACGTCTTTGGCGAAGGTAACATAAGTCAAGATGCTGCAGATTTCCTTACTACTCGCGTAAACGCAAAAGTACATTACACTCAAGCTATTAAAGCGGCTACGCTTTTTGGTGATACTGAAGGATTTTTTGAACTTCCTGGCGGTCCAGTCGGTTTAGCCTTTGGTTTAGAGAGAATTGATAACAAATTCGACTATAGTCCATCTCAAGATCTTGCTGCAAATACAATTGCTGGATTTAATGGTTCTCCGCCATTAAGTGGTGACTTTAATGTTGAGTCTGCCTATGTAGAGGCTTATTTACCATTTTTGATTGGTGAGCGTTTTGCAGATGTTTTAGAGCTTGAATTGGCATATCGCTTCTCAGATTACAGTACCTCAGGCTCAAGTCGTGCTTACAAAGTGTCTGGAGCTTGGGCGCCTAACAATCAAGTTCGTTTCAGAGCTGGTTGGAACCGCGCTGTTCGTGCACCAAACATTGGTGAGTTATTTGCTCCAGCTGCTGAAGGGTTCCCAAGTGCTACCGATCCATGTTCAGCTCTTGCTCCAGCTGCGAATAGAACTGATGCCATACGGGCTATCTGTTTGGCAACGGGCGCTCCAGCAGCGGCTATCTTTACCCCAGCGTTGAATTTGGCTTCTGGTCAAGTAAGAGCCGTGGGTGGTGGTAATCCAGAGTTGAAAGAAGAGATTGCTGATACTTATACCGCTGGTATTGTTTTGACGCCAATGGATAACTTATCAATAAGCTTAGACTATTTTAATATAAAGATTGATGATGCAATTGCAGCCTTTGGTGGCGGTGCAAATAACATTTTGTCTACCTGTTATGATACATCAAGCAGTTTTGGTGGTGTAGGCTCTCCTTTCTGTAACTCAATTGTGCGTCGAACCGACGGTTCGATCGATTTTGTTAGGACTGGTATTCAGAACGTTGCTTCTGAGAAGCTTGAAGGTATTGATTTGGTAACAAGTTATCGTCCTGAAATGTTCGAAAACAAATTGGTGATTGATTATGTTGGTACTTACACTATGGAAAGTACAACAACCTCATTTGCAGGCGCAGATCCAATCAAGTGTGCTGGTTTATTCGGTGCAGATTGTGGCCAACCTAAACCATCTTACAAACACCGTATGACTTTCCGTTACATGATGGGTGATGCTACTGCACAGTTACTGTGGCGTCATATTGGTAGCGTGAAAGATGATGACGATTCTGTAAATTATTTTGTTAATAAAATCGGTGCTACTAACTACTTTGACTTTAACCTTGGTTACCAGTTTAGTGAGAATTACCGAGTAACATTTGGTATTGAAAATCTCCTTGATGATGAACCTCCAGTGCTTGGTAGTAACGATCAGCAAGCGAATACTTGGCCGCAAACTTATGATGTTTTTGGTCGCTCTTATTTCCTTAACTTTACAGCTAAGTTCTAATAGGTAGTGAAAAGGGCGGTTTTACCGCCCTTTTAATTAAAATATGAAAAACTGGAAGAATTATTGGTCGACTGCTTCATCAACCCACATTTTTAGTATGGCAAATAAAAATTTGCCGCATCCTGTATTATCCTCTGTCTGGCATAGTTTTTTTAAGCAACTCAATATAATAAATAACAGAGCTAACGTTCTTGATATTGCGGCAGGGGCTGGCGCTGTATTTGATGCAATTGATTTTCCACATTCATTGATACTGCATGCCTGTGATGCATCAGGTGAAGCTTTAAATTTATTAAAACAAAAAATGCCAGATATTCATGTTTATCAAACTGATATTTCCAAAACCGGGCTAGCTTACGACAGTTTTGATGCAGTCGTCAGCCAGTTTGGTATAGAGTATGGAGGTGAGCTTGCATTTATGGAAGCTTGGCGGCTCTTACGCAAAGGGGGAGTGCTGCAGTTCGTATGTCACTCTAAAACAAGCCAAGTAGCAAGATCACATCAATCCGCTTTAAATTTAATGCAAAAATTAATTGCCTTTGATTTCTTAAATATTTTTGATGCCTTAGTTGATAATTATGGAAATTTATCACCACGTGCGCTCCAAGCCCTTCAAGTAATTTATATTCAATGCAAAGATTCGGAAGCGTATCAGCATCCTTATGCCGTTCATCTGCTACAGACTTTACAGCAACTGGTTGAAGATCCTTATGCATATGATCCCCAAGATTTAAAGTTATGGTGTTCCGCATTTACATCTGAATTCGCTAAAAATCAACTACTTTTTACAGATATACTTGCTGCTGGCATGACGAAGCAAGAGTTAAGTAGTCTTATGACTTGCATTTCAGGCAGTAAAGATTTCGAAATTCAGCCATTACAAGGCAGCTCCGATATGGATACTTTAGCTTGGCTTGTTAGTTGCACTAAGGAATAACGGAAGTGGTTTTCGCTGATAATAATGAACGTCTAAATAACTTGCTTGAAAACTATTTTAGAGAGTTTCTTAAAGTCGCTAAGCACGATTTGCATTCACAGAATTGCCAACGCTTTTTAGAGTTTGCTGATATGTTAAGAACTGCTAATCAGCATCAAGATGCTATTCTATGTTATAAGCATTATTTGAGGTTTAGACCAAGTAGTTTAGTCGCATTGCATAATATGGCGTTAAGTTACAGATTAAGTAATCTTCCTCAGCTTGCCATTTTCTTTTATAAAGAAGCGATATCACAAGGACTCAGCAACTATCAGGTTTTCCATAATCTTGGAAATGCTCATTTTGATCTAAACGAATTGGATGACGCTCTTAGTTGTTATTTCAAAGCCTTAGAGTATAATTCTAATTTTGCTGAGACCTACAGTAACATTTTTCAAATTCAGTGGTGTTGTAATGTCCCTGATCCTTTTCAAATATACCGTCAGGCTATTCACCAAGGCGTTGCCGATTCAGGTGTTTTACTAGATTATTTTGATAAACTTGTTGCTTTAGTTCCAGAATCAATTAATCAGGATTTGCTGAATTATTATGATACTCATTTCCTAGGTTTTCCTCGTTATATTCATTTAAAGGCCAAGCTTGTTTCTAGTAGCTCCTTAAGTAACGCACTGAAAATACAAGAAAACTTATTGAAATTAGACTCCGTTGATACAGAGTTTTTATTAAGTTATGCCACTAATTTGCTGCGACAGAAAGACACGGCTCAGGCAAATCAGGTTTTAAAATTGATATTGAAAAAGTCGCCAGATCATCAGGAGGGTATTGGTTTGATGGCAATTACCCAATGCTTGACTGGTACCGTAGCATTCGAACAAGCTTTTGATCCTCGACTGATACAAGTTTACCCCTTAGAGTTAAGTGCTTTAGGGTGCAGTCAAAATGTTTTTATAGAGCAATTACTTACTAATATTAATGATTTGCATGTCACAAGTCAGGCTCCATTCAATCAGACGCTTAGCGGTGGCACTCAGTCTTTGGGAGAGTTTTTTGCGTGTAACGATCCATTCATTCAGATTTTGAGATCTGAGTTTGAGCGTTGCGCAAACTTGTATCTAAATAAATGCAAACAAGATCCATCTTTAGCATTGTTATCTAAAGTGCCAAATGCCATTAAGCTTTCTGGATCGTGGTCTGTTCGATTAGGTTCTGGCGGTAGTCATCGTTTGCATGTACATCCCATGGGGTGGTGCAGTGCAGTTTTTTACGTTCAAGTGCCAGAAAGTTCAGAGTGTGGGCAGAGTGGTGGTGATCTTATTTTTGGTTATCCGGAAAATATTTTGGCTAAAGATCACGTCAAAATAAGTATTCAGCCTCAAGTCGGAAGTTTTATTTTTTTTCCATCATATTTTTGGCATGGAACTAGTCCCTTCGAAAACGAAGGGGGGCGTACCACTGTTGCGGTTGATTTCTCAACGCTTTAAGACAGATATTCAGGTATTTTTATGACACTTCTGACAGATATTCTGACAAACTTGCATTATGGAGACAAGGTTTTAGCTAATGAGCTTATTGAACTGTCTTCAAATACAAACTTTTTGCAGCAGTGGTTGTGTCATGCTGTTTCTTGTAATGTTAATGTATCTGAGATGGCTTTGGTTTTATCATTGGTTGCTTACCATGATTCTGATTTACTAGCTCCTTTACATCAGTTTTTTACAACTTATACAACTACTGCTGTGACTAAAGTGCAGTGCCAGAGTATGCAACAACATTTGATATCTTATCCTTTTTTAAAAAATAGAGTTTCTCCTGAACTCGTTGCACTTTGGGTTGGTTTGATATCAATGCAGAACCCTGTTTTGAACTCTGTTGGTGCCACTTGGTCTTTTTCACAACTTGTTGAGCCAGGTGCACAAATACTGCCGGCTATTCGTCAGTCAGCTAGCGATATGCAAAATGCGCATGTTTATAGTGAAATGAGTCTTGCTTCCACTATGTCTAGTATTCGTAATAATCAACAATTTGTTGTTACTTTACCAACTTCATCAATTATATTTGCGTTGACACAGCGCTTGATGTGCAAAGATAACTTTTCATTACTTGATTATGCTGAGCCACTTTTGATATATAGATACCAAGTTGCTGAGGAATATAAATGGCATTGTGATTTTATTTCGCCAACTAATCTGGCTGTTAAGCAGGAATTAGAATTTTTTGGCCAACGTTCACAAACTAGGATTTTATATCTTAACGATAATTTCACTGGTGGTGAAACCGCTTTTAAAAATTGGGATCTTACCTTACGGCCAGTCTCAGGTGCTATGTTGAGTTTTAGAAATCTTGATGAACAGTTAATGCCAGATTATTCATCAGTACATGCCGGTTTACCAGTGACTAGTGGTGAGAAATGGATATGCACACTCTTTTTTAGGACTAGAAAAAATTGGCTTCGGAGACCACTTATTAACTATTAATTTACAAGGTGGTCGATGCATCATATCAGTGAATAGACTTTGTGCTGATTGAAATTGTACTCTGCATGCTTCCTTAAACTTAAAAGCCTATGCTTATGGACTTTGTCAAAGAATAATAAGAGAGTTTTTTACCGAGCATTATCTATAAGGACTTGCAGCAGCAAAGTTTACTTAACCATTTCTGCTAAAAAATACCATCTAAATTATTTGGCTGGGATATTCCTGAGTTACAAATGCTAGCAGAATGTATCATTAAAAGTGTTGAGCAGTTCTTATGTACACTAGATCAAGATGTTACAGTCGCTTTTGATATCCTACCTCGCTGACATTTTAATATAACTTTTTAAACCTTACATATACCCAAACAGCTAACTAATCAGTTCATTAACAGTGAATTGTTAGGTCAAAACCAGCCATGACCATTTGTAGGTAAAAAAGTTGCATTCTTGCATACAAAAATTTGTATAAGGGGTTGACCATATTTTTTTTTGCTGCATATTAGATAGTAAGGTTATGCCTGTAAGGGTCAACCTATTGCAAAATATAATCAGATAAAAAAATATAATTATCGAGACCCTCTAAAAAGAGGGGCCAGGGAGTATATATGTTTAAAAATAATAAGCTTAGCAAAGCTATACGCTTAGCGATAACTTTTGGAGCTGCATCGTCCATTGCTTTTGCTGGTAGCCTTGCCGCTCAAACAACTGAAGAAGACGTAGAACAAAAAGTAGAAACAACTACACAAGAGGTTGCAGAAGCGGCTCCGGAGCGTATTGTTATCACCGGTTCTCGTTTAAGAAGAGCAGAGTTTTCGAATGCTTCGCCTATTCAAGTTATTAGCGGTGATGTCTCACGTGAGCTAGGCTTACTGGATGCTTCGTCTATCTTACAATCGACTAACCAAGCAGCGGGTCAACAGATTGATAACACCTTTGGTGGTTTCGTTTTAGATAACGGTCCTGGTGCATCAACTATCGGTTTCCGCGGATTAGGCGCTGAACGTACTCTGGTATTAATTAATGGTCGTCGGATGGCACCAGCCGGTGTAGGTGGCGCACCTACCTCGCCTGACTTAAACCTTATTCCTGGCGTAATGATTCAGCGTATCGAAAACTTATTTGATGGTGCTTCTACTGTATACGGTTCTGATGCGGTAGCCGGTGTATCAAACGTTATCCTGAAAAAAGATGTGGACGGCTTCTCTTTCCAAAGTGGTTACCGTTTGCCTAAAGGTGAGGGCGGTCAGGAATTTGTACTATCTGGTATGTGGGGTAAAACCACTGATAAAGGTTTTATCACTATTGGTGCTGAATACCAAGATCAAAAACGTCAAACGCGTGGTGGTTATGCCTTCACGCAAGGTTGTGCCGAGCGGATTTATGAATCTGAAGATGGCCGCATCATTACGCGTTACGGTGGCGTAGGTCCGTTAGAACGTGGTTATGATGCTGATACTTGTCACCTGTTCCCGCTAACCAACCGAGTATTCTTCGATAACTTCTTCGGTTCTGCTTATTATACTCCAGGCTATACCAACATCGGTAATCCTAACTTTAGTCGTCCTAATATCGCCCTGCGCTTTGCGGGTTTGTTACCAAGTTGGGTAGCTGCAGATGCGAATGGTGATGGTGTAAACAATACAACTATTATTGATGGTAATGGTGATGGTTTTGTTGACGTAGATTTATTTGATCCTTTCTACGCTTTCCAAAACTCAGAGTATTACAGAAGTGGCGATTATACCTCTGCGCAAAAACGTATATCGGTCATGTTGAACGGTGAATATGGTTTACAAGATGCCAATGACACCACCTTCTATTTTGAAGGTTTATATGCCAAACGTGAATCGCCCATGTTCCGCCCAGGCGCACAGTTCTTCCCAACCATTCCAGCAAGCAACCCTTATAACCCATGTGGTACCAACGGTATTAATTGTAATGCTGTGCTAGGTGGTTTAGGTGTGGCACCTGCTGCAGTAGATGCTGATCCTATTGTCAATCTTCGCGGTGATCGTGATGTTTTTGATATCGAAGTTTCGCAATATCGTGCTGTTGCCGGTGTAACCGCCAATTTATTAGCACTTGAGAAAGTCGGTGTTGAAAACGCTTATTATGATTTCTACGTTTCGCACAGTGCCTCAACCGGTGATGACTGGCGTCAAGGTATCCATAGCGAGCGTTTTGCTCAGTCTATCGATGCGGTGGTAAATCCAGATGGTTCTATCACTTGTCGTGATACTTCTAATGGTTGTGTGGCAGTAAATATGTTTGCGCCTAACATTTTCCAAGAGGGCGGTGGTCGTTTAACGCCTGCTGAGGAAGCGTTCTTATTTGCTGACCGTACTATGCAAACCAAGGTTGCACAAACTGTAGTAAACGGTTTTATTGGTGGTGATGTGTTCTCATTGCCATGGAACGGTGAAACAGTATCCGGTATCGTGGGTGCGGAATTTAGAAGAGACAGTATCGAAACCAATGCTAACGATGTGGCCACTGAAGGTTTGTTGATGTTTTACTTCACTGACCAAGGTGCTGATGGTTCAAGAAATCTGAAAGAAGTGTTCAGTGAATTTGAGCTACCGTTATTAAGAGGTGCACCTTTAGCACACGAGTTAACCTTAACGGCTTCTGGTCGTATCTCTGAGGAATCATTCTATGATGCGGCCTCTACATACAGCTTAAAAGCCGTTTACCGTCCAGTAGACTGGTTCACCTTACGTGGTACTCAAGGTACGTCTTATCGTGCACCTAACTTACGTGAGCGTTTCTTAAACGGTACTACCGGCTTCTCCAGCTTGTTTGACCCTTGTGTGGTGCCAGATGTAGCTCGTGTTCGTGACAGCGTAGATCCTAACGCGCCTATCACTTATGACCCAACTTTGGATAATCGTGAGGCAACAGTATTAGCGGCTTGTGCTGCTAACGGTGTTGACCCAACAACCTTAGGTATTGGTGCTAATGGTACCCCAGTATTTACTTCTACTAACAGTACTGAAGTCGTTACAGGTGGTACTATTTTATTGTCAGAAGAGACATCAAAAGCAAAAACTTACGGCTTTGTATTTGAACAGCCATTTACCGATGCGTTTGATTTAACTCTGTCTGTAACACGCTTTAATATTGAAGTTACTAACAGTATTGCTGAACCTTCAGCGGGTTACAGTATCGGCCAGTGTTATCCAGAAGATGGTATCGGTAATACTGCGTTCTGTTCTCGTATTCAGCGTGATGCAAACGGTCGAATTGATTTGGTCGATTCCAGCTTCATCAATATTGGTTTAATCACCTCTAAAGGTTTGGACTACAACTTGTTTGCGCAAAAAGACTTTGTGGTAGCAGAGAAAAATCTGCGCTTAAGTCTTGATGTACAAGCGACGCAAATGAAAGACCAGCTTGAAGATGTGTTAGGTACTGTTAACCAATATGTTGGCCGCCCAACTACTCCAGAATGGCGTGGTTCTGCGCAGTTTACGGCAGCCTATGATGACTTCCGTTTTAACTGGTTTGCCCGTTATATTGGTGATGGTAAAAATGCTGAGCCAGCTTTCACCACTAACACTCCGGCTTGTACTGGGTTACTAAACTCTGAAGGTCAGGCATTAAGATGTCGCCCAGTTTGGTACACCGACAGTATTGTAACGCATACTGCTTCGTTATCTTATTCACCGGATAACTATCGTGTTACTTTCGGTGTGAGAAACGTGTTTAACAAAGCGCCTCCACGTGTTGACCAAAGCGGAGTATTCTCTAATACCAATATTCCATTAGGTGTTGGTTATGATGGGCCACGCAGTGTCTACGTAAACTTTAGCATCGATCTTTAATTTATCAGTGTAAAGTTATAACCGCTAAACTGGCCTGTTGACAGGCCAGTTTTTTAATTTAAGGGAGTGATAATATGCGATTTACTTTATATAAGCTTTTGGTAACGTTGCTAATCAGCTTGTTCACTTTACCGGCTGTTAGTTATGCCAATGCTAAATCTGACGCTAAACAGCGACTAGACTTAGAAGCCTTTGCTATGATGCCTCTTGTCAGGACGGTATCGGTTTCACCCGATGGTGCTAAAGTCGCCGTGGTTCGTGCAACCAGTAAAGAAGGCGATTATGTTATTGAGATCCGAAGCACTAAAGATTTAACCGCTCAGCCTGTAACTCTAGGTGCTGCGCGCATGTTAGTGTCTTCTGTTAGCTGGTTAAGCAATGATCGAATTATTGTGTCTTTTCGGCAACTGTTTCAACGCCGTGCGGAAAAGTACTGGGTAAATAAAATTGCTATTACCGATGCCGATGGCAAAGGTGATTGGTTAGATCCAAGCCGTGAAAACCCGCGTGCCGGTTTCCGCATAATTGACTTGCTGATTGATAACCCAAATGAAATTTTGGTTGAATCAGGCGGTAATGTTTTACGTTACAACATTCACAATGGTCGCTCTGTTACTATAGCGCGTGGTAGTGACCGTGGAGTACAAGGTGGCTTTGACACTGATTTTAGTGGCGAAGTGCGTATCGCCCAAGGCTACAATGCCGCCAAAAACTCGATTGAAGTCTTTGCTCGGTTGAAAGGCGACAGCGAATGGCAACGCATTAAGGAAATCTTGCCTACCAGCCGAGAGACATACAATATTCTGGGCTTTTCTAATGAAGATCCTAATGAGGTTTATGTTAACGCTACCTTAGGTGAAAATACCTCTGGTATTTATTTATACAATATGAAAACCAAGACCCATTCTGAGCGGTTATTTGGTTTAGAAAATGTTGACACCGACGGTTTGTTATTTGATCGCCATGGTAATTTGTTAGCGGTAGCTTACACCGATAGTAAACCGCAGCTGTTCTTTACTGACGATGCGGAGCAGGCGCTTTATCAAGCAATCCAAAATTTATTTACGGATAAACATGTACAATTAGTCAGCCGTTCTTTAAATGATAATGCGATTGCGATCAGAACCTCATCGGCATTTGATCCAGGAACTTACTATCTCTTGGTGGATAAATCCAACTTGGTAAAAATCGGTGAAAGCCTACCATTGTTAACTGCTGAGCACTTATCTGAAGTACGTTACATTAACTATAAAGCAAGAGATGGCAGAACTGTTTATGCGTATTTGACGATCCCTAAAGGTGACGGTCCGCATCCTACTGTAGTGTTGCCACATGGTGGTCCTTGGGTTCGTGACAGTATTGTCTTTGATGAGTGGGCACAGTTATTAGCACATCATGGTTATTTAGTGGTGCAACCTAACTATCGTGGTTCAACTGGCTATGGCCTAGATCATTGGAAAGCCGGTGATAATAACTGGGGCTTGACCATGCAAGACGACTTAGATGATGCGGCATTGCATTTAGTGTCGTTAGGTTTAGCCGATAAGAATAAACTGACGATGTTTGGTTGGAGCTATGGTGGTTATGCTGCCTTTGTCGCTTCGCTGCGTGAAAACAATATTTACCAATGTGCGATAGCGGGTGCTGGGGTGAGTGACTTAGGACGCATTAACGCGACCTTAAATGATAATCCCTTCCTTGCACTCTTACAGCGTCCAACTATTACTGGTGTTTCACCTAGACAGATGACAGAGAAGGTCAATATCCCAATCTTAGTGATTCACCCTGATATCGATAGTCGAGTACCGGTAGAACATAGCCGTTTATTTGTGGATGGTTTAAAGCGCAATAACAAAATCCACAAATATGTTGAACTGGTTGATGCTGATCACTTTAGCGATACCTTATTCTATGATCATAAAATGCAGTTTTACTCAGAGTTACTGGATTGGTTAAAGTCGCCAAATTGTAATTAATGTACTGAGTGAATGAAAACCTGGCTTTATTTTCGATAAAGTCAGGTTTTTTTATTATACCAAGGCTGGCAATAGTCAATAGCTCATCCATTCTTGCTAAACGCTGGGTTATCCCAGTAACAAGCAGGCGGGCTAATTCTTCTCGTCTTTATTGCTAGCTATCTTATGTAGTTTTTCTTTCAAAAATCTGCTTTTTTCATTACCATATGCATCCATTTGATCCAGATCAACTTTTAAGCGGTGAAGTAGTATGGCTGACGAAAACTTTAAAGACTCGTTAAACGTAAAACAGGTAATATTATTTGTTATTTGTTTTGCCGGTTTATTGTGTTTAGTGCCTATTTTGCGCTGGTTACAACTTTTGGCCTGAAGCTACTAAGCAACAGCTTAATAGCCGCCGTTTGGGCGGCTTTTTTATCGGTTTGTCATGAAGGATTTTAATATGAATTTTCAGCAGCTAAGCCTTGAGCTGAAGCAAGTGATTAAGACAGTAGAGAACTATCCAAAACCGGGCATTACCTTTCGAGATGTCACCAGTTTAATGCAAGATGGCGCCAGTTTTCGTAAAGTGATTGATGCCTTTGCCGAACATTACCGCCATGCAGGCATCACTAAGATTATTGGTACTGAATCGCGTGGTTTTATTTTTGGCGCACCCTTAGCTTATGCTCTAGGCATATCCTTCGTTCCGGTTCGCAAACCAGGTAAATTACCACGTGAGCGCATTTCACAAGCCTATACCTTAGAGTATGGTGAAGATGCCTTAGAACTGCATGCGGATGCGATTGTTGCAGGTGATAAAGTGTTGTTAGTTGATGATTTATTAGCCACTGGCGGTACTATTGATGCAACAGTGAAATTAGTGCGTCGATTAGGTGGCGAAGTGCAAGATGCGGCCTTTGTTATTGCGTTACCTGAATTAGGTGGTGTGGCAAGGCTGGAAGCGCTTGGCCTGAAACTGTTTAGTTTAGTTGAGTATCAAGGCGAATAAGTTTAGGCTAGTACGACTTTACAGCTTTTCAGGACAGCCGGCATGAGTTATCAGGTATTAGCAAGAAAATGGCGGCCGCGGCAATTCAGTGAGTTGGTGGGGCAGCAGCATGTTAAAACGGCGCTGGCCAATGCCCTTAACAGCAGTCGGTTGCATCATGCCTATCTATTTACGGGTACGCGTGGCGTGGGTAAAACCACTATCGCGCGTATTTTTGCAAAAAGCCTGAATTGTGAAACTGGTATTACGGCTACGCCTTGTGGCCAGTGTAGTGCCTGTTTGGAAATAGATGCGGGTAACTTTGTTGATCTGATGGAGATTGATGCGGCCTCCCGTACTAAAGTCGAAGACACCCGCGATCTATTAGATAATGTGCAATATGCCCCCAGTCGTGGTCGTTTTAAAGTCTATCTGATTGACGAAGTGCATATGTTGTCGCGGCACAGCTTTAATGCGTTATTAAAAACCTTGGAAGAGCCACCGCCACATGTCAAATTCTTACTGGCTACCACGGATCCGCAGAAACTGCCGGTTACTGTACTGTCGCGTTGCTTACAATTTAGTTTAAAAGCCTTGACTGTTAGTCAAATTGAGCAGCACTTGCACAACGTGTTGGCGGCAGAGCAAATTGCTTTTGAGCCTGCCGCTCTTGGTTTGTTAGCCAAAGCCGCGAAGGGCAGTTTGCGCGACTCACTCAGTTTAACTGATCAAGCCATTGCGTTAACCAATAGTCAGGTCAGCTTAGAACCCGTACGACAAATGCTCGGTTTACTGGATACCCGTTGGTCGGTTCAGCTATTAAGCGCTCTGTTAGCTGCTGATATCACCCTATTGAAGCAAGCACTCGAGGCGTTACTGAGCCAGCAATCTGATTATCAGCAGGTGCTGGATGATATGCTTGCCTTGTTGCATTTAGCGGCGATGACCCAGTTACAGCCTGCCGCCGCAGAGTTAAGTGAGCAAGCCACCTTTATCCAACAGCTTGCCGCGGAGCAAATGCCAGAGGCTATTCAGCTTTACTATCAGTTGCTGCTGAGCGGTAAAAAAGATTTACCTTTTGCACCTGAACCTGTGATTGGCTTAGAAATGGCATTGCTGCGCGCAATGGCGTTTGTACCGGCAGTGCAAGTACCGCACAATGCTACGTCGGCTGAAGTGCCTCGTCACTCCAGCGCCTTGCAGGCGACTGCAATGAATAAACCCGCGCCAGCAGCAAGATTAATAGCGCCAACTGAGCCTGCAGCTGTTACTCCAGTCGCTATAGCACCGGTTGACATCGCGGTTAGCGAAGCTCCCCTCGCTGAGGCCGAATCCATAACTGAAGTACCTGAAGTATTAGCCGCCCCCATGCACAGTGCATCACCTCAGGTACTGCAGCCACAGGCGGCGGAGGAATTACCCAGTGGTATTGATCCTGTTACAGCGCGTATTATGCAGCGACGTGGCGTGGCATTACCTTCGGCACTTACCCCTGCTGCAAGTGTGGAAGTAGAGCCAGCGGAAAAAAAGTTTGAGCGCCCTCAGGCGCCAACTGCAGTGGTTTCTCAGGACGTACCGCAAGAAGATGAGGCAGCGGATGACAGTGTCAGCTTTGCCGAACAGCAAGCCCTAACGGAGGCTTGGTGGCAGCAACAAAGCTTTATCGCTTTACCTGCAGCGGATGCGGATGAATTGGATGAGCAACGTTTTTCTATTCGTTTTGCCGCGCAGGTTGACCCCTGGTCGAGATTGATTGAGCAACTGCCGGTGGGGGGGTTGATGCGTTTGTTCTTATTGCACAGCGCAATGCAACAACAGCACGATAAGGTGTTGCTGCAGGTGCTGCAAACGCAGCAGCATTTAGATAAACATGATTTTAGGCAGAAACTGCAACAGGCGCTTAGTCCAGTTTTTGTAACAGGTTTTAGTTTAGACATTACCTATGTTTCAGAGCTGAATGATAGTCCTATTGCCATTCAACAGCGTATAGAACAAGAGCGCAAAGAGTATGTTAGCCGTTTGCTGCAACAAGATCCTAAGGTGTTAGCAATCCAGCAGCGCTTTGCGGCGCAGTTGCAATTAGACACGCTACAAGTGAATTAACCTTGTATTTTGCGAGCTGAGTTATTATCTTGTCGCCAACACATTTCCACAGCCATAAAAGAGAGAGAAACTATGTTTAAAGGTGGTATGGGCAATATTATGAAGCAGGCGCAAGCCATGCAGGAAAAGATGCAAAAAGTGCAAGCTGAAATTGCCAATATGGAAGTTACAGGTGAATCCGGTGCCGGCTTGGTGAAAGTGACCATGACGGGCAATCACAATGTACGTCGGGTAAGTATTGATGAAAGCCTGATGAGCGACGATAAAGAAATGTTAGAAGATCTGATTGCGGCTGCATTAAACGATGCCACCCGTCGGGTTGAAGAAAATAACAAAGAACAAATGGCGAAAGTTACGGGTGGTATGCAGTTACCGCCAGGCATGAAGTTACCTTTCTAAGGTTGATAGTATCGCTATGACGAAATTAACACCGCTATTACAGCAACTGATTGACGCGCTTCGAGTATTACCGGGTGTTGGGCCAAAATCGGCGCAGCGCATGGCATTTCAGTTACTCGAGCGTAATCGGGCAGGCGGTGTTCGTTTAGGTCATGCCCTCAGCGCGGCGATG
>CAZNXI010000026.1:0-9644 GCA_964577005.1 uncultured Rheinheimera sp. | reverse complement strand
GGGCATTGGTCAATGTCAGCAATGTCGTGCTTTTGCTGAAACGCCGCTGTGCGCCATATGCAGTGATTCTTCACGCCAACAAGCCGATGTACTCTGCGTAGTTGGCTCAGCGGCCGATCAGGTGGCTATCGAGCAAACTGGACAATTTAAAGGGCGTTACTTTGTACTGATGGGCTATTTATCACCATTAGATGGCATTGGCCCTGCTGAACTTGGCTTGGAGCAGCTGTCTGAGCAGCTGGCAACCGGCCACATTAATGAAGTGATACTAGCAACTAACCCAACGGTAGAAGGCGAGGCAACCGCTTTTTATATTGCAGAGTTATGTCAACATTATCAGTGTACAGTAACACGCTTGGCTCAAGGTTTGCCGGTCGGTGGCGAGCTAGAATATATCGATGGTACCACTTTGGCACATGCGTTTAGCGGCCGGAAACGTTTTTAAGTTTTAAATCTTTTTGCTTAGCTTCACACAGCTGACTCACTTTTGAGCCATTCCTCAATCTACTTTCTTGCCACCTAAACACCGATGTTAACTAGGTCAAAACGTTTTTTACGCTTGAAATCTCTCGGAGTAACCCCATATCCAGTGTTGTTAAAGAGTGGCATGCGCAATGCTGTGCTTGCCACACCCTTGTTATCTTAGGTTGAGGAAAATTAAAATGAGTGAAACCACTGCCCAGGCTGGCCAGAAGCAAACTCATGGCTTTCAGGCGGAAGTAAAACAACTACTGCAACTGATGATCCATTCGCTGTATTCCAATAAAGAAATTTTCTTGCGCGAATTGGTTTCTAATGCTTCTGATGCCGCAGACAAGCTGCGTTTTCTGGCATTATCTGACAGCAGTTTGTATGGCGAGGACGGTGAATTAAAAGTTCGGATTAGCCTAGACGAAACAGCGCGCACCATTACCATTAGTGATAATGGCATCGGTATGGATCAGGCGGATGTTATTGCACATTTGGGGACCATTGCTAAATCCGGCACCAAAGAGTTTTTCTCTCAGTTATCAGGTGACCAATCTAAAGATTCTAAGTTAATCGGTCAGTTTGGTGTGGGGTTCTATTCGGCATTCATTGTTGCGGATAAAGTGACAGTGCGCACCCGTAAAGCCGGTTTACCTGCTGACGCGGCCATTGAGTGGGAATCTGCTGGTGAGGGGGATTACACGCTAACGCCGATTACCAAGAACAGTCGCGGTACTGAGATTGTGTTGCATCTGCGCGAAGGTGAAGATGAGTTCTTAAGCCACTGGAAAGTAGAAAGCATTGTCACTAAATACTCTGATCATATCTCGATCCCGGTTGAAATGTGGCAAGAGGGCACGCCAGAGCGTGAAGAAGACGGTGAGACCATTCCCGCTACACCTGGCCAATTTAAAGCGGTTAATAAAGCCACTGCGCTGTGGACTCGTGATAAATCTGAGATTTCCGATGAAGAATATCAAGAATTCTATAAGCACATCTCTCATGACTGGAATGAGCCTTTAAGCTGGAGCCATAACAAGGTAGAAGGTAATTCTAATTACACTAGCTTGTTGTACGTACCGAAAAAAGCGCCATTTGATATGTGGAACCGTGAAGCCAAGCAAGGGTTAAAACTCTATGTACAGCGCGTCTTTATTATGGATGATGCTGAGCAGTTTATGCCAAGCTACTTGCGTTTTATCAAAGGTGTTCTCGATTCCAGCGATTTACCGTTAAACGTCTCACGCGAAATTTTGCAGGACAATAAAGTTAGCCAAAGCCTGCGCAAAGGTTGTAGTAGCCGCGCCCTCAAAATGTTAGAGAAGCTGGCAAAAGATGCTGAGCAATATCAAGTTTTCTGGACGGAATTTGGTCAAGTACTGAAAGAAGGTCCAGCTGAAGATTTCGCCAACAAAGCGCAAATTGCTGGCTTATTACGTTTTGCTTCAACCCATAACGATAGCAGTACGCAAAATGTAGCCTTAGCGGATTATGTGGGCCGAATGAAAGAAGGTCAGGAAGAAATCTACTTCCTGGTTGCGGATAGCTATGAAGCGGCAAAACATAGCCCGCATTTAGAGGTTTTCCGTAAGAAAGGCTTGGAAGTCTTGTTACTGTCGGATCGGATTGATGAATGGTTGATGCAGCATCTAACCGAGTTCGATGGTAAGAAACTGCGTTCGGTTGCCAAAGGCGGTTTAGATTTATCGAAACTGGATGACGAAGAAACTAAACAAGCGCAGCAACAAAGCGAAGAAGCTTTTGCCAGCGTGGTTGAGCGTTTTAAAGTTGCTTTAGGTGAGCAAGTAAAAGACGTTAAGGTGAGCCACCGTTTAACCGACAGTCCTGCCTGCGTGGTGACGGATGAGCATGATATGAGTACTCAGATGATCAAATTGATGGAGTCAGTCGGGCAGAAAGTGCCTGACGTGAAGCCGATTTTTGAGCTAAACCCTGAACATCAGTTAGTTAAACATATTGCCGATGAGCAGGACGAGAGTCGATTTAAGCAATGGGCCGAAGTGCTGTTTGAGCAGGCGCTACTGGCTGAACGTGGCAGTTTGAAAAATCCTGCCAGTTTTGTTACCCGCTTAAATCACTTATTATTGTCTCTGGCAAAATAAGGTCGCTATTCATGAGTCAGGCAACTTTGCCTGACTCATTACCTCTTTGCTGCCTTAACGCTGTTTAAACAATAGACTTTAGTCTGATATTTGCTGGTTGTTTGACAGCAAATCACTACTTTTAGCCATTATTAGCGAAATAAATACACTAAGGGCGCTATTTCATAAGCTATCGACTAAAGGCGGCCAGTAACAGGACTTCAGGTAGCACCAGTTGACAAATTTCTTGTTTCAAAACTCGCATTATGCAAAGATTACCGCCATATAACTTAGATAAATTCCATTTTAATCCCAGAAGACGAGGGTAAAGGCGATGCGCATCATTTTGTTAGGGGCCCCTGGTGCCGGTAAAGGTACACAGGCACAATTTTTAATGAGCAAGTTCGGTATTCCTCAAATCTCTACCGGCGATATGCTTCGGGCAGCCATTAAAGAGGGCTCGGAACTTGGTTTGGCAGCTAAAAAAATTATGGATGCTGGGCAGTTAGTATCAGATGATTTAATTATCGGTTTAGTAAAAGAGCGTGTAGCGAAAGCCGATTGTGCCAATGGTTTCTTATTAGATGGTTTTCCGCGGACTATTCCACAAGCTGATGCGATGAAAGACGCGGACATATCGGTTGATCATGTGATTGAATTTGATGTACCCGATGATGTCATTGTTGAACGGATGAGCGGCCGTCGTGTGCATCCCGCTTCAGGTCGGGTTTATCATTTAGTCTATAACCCACCGAAAGTCGCGGGCAAAGATGACGAAACCGGTGAGGAATTAGTGATCCGTGCGGATGACGTCGAAGAAACGGTACGTAAGCGCTTAGCTATCTATCATGAACAAACTGAATTGTTAGTCGGTTACTATCGCCAAGCGGCCGAGCAAGGTCAAACACAGTATCATCATATCGATGGTACTCAAGCGGTAGATGCCGTTAGCGAACACTTAGTTAAACTCTTAGGCTAAGTCTACTTTGCTGCTAGCGCCGAGTTGCATGGGCTGCTGGTGACTGCTAAACCCCGAGCACGCTGAGAGTGTTCGGGGTTTTCTTTTGGCTAGGCTTAACCCGCTACAATTTGCTGTAATGCTGCGAGTGCCGCTTCGTAATCAGGTTCTTGGGCAAGTTCAGGGACGAGCTGCTGATAAGCCACTTTACCTTTGTTATCGATAATAATAATGCTGCGGGTCAAAATGCCCATATCTTTAATTAACAGGCCATAGTTACTGCCAAAATCGCGCCAAACTGCATCTGAAAGTACCGCCATTGCATCAACTTGTTCTTGCTGACAGAAACGTTTTTGTGCAAAAGGTAAATCGGTAGAAATGGTCAGTAACACCACCTCATCAGGCAACTTGGTTACTTCGCTATTAAAGCGTTTTGTTTGGATAGAACAAATACCCGTATCAATACTTGGTACTACACTAAGTAAAATGGTTTTACCTTGATAATCCGCTAAAGTGACTTTTTTAAAGTTATTATCAACCACTTTAAAAGCGGGTGCCACTTGCCCCGTTTTTAGCTCGTTGCCGAGTAATACGATTTGCCGCTCACCGGCTTTTACATCGCTAATACGTGCTTTTAGTTGTGCTGTTGTATCTACTGCTATACTGTTAAAACTGATTGTACTTAAACACAAAACGGCGATAAGTTTGCTACTATTATTAAAATTCAAAAACATTTTGCTGCTCCGACTGTCAATCAACGCTATGATTAGTAAGACCGTCGCCACACGAGAACGTTATGACGCCAGCTATATTGATTTGTGATGATTCTAATTTGGCTCGAAAACAATTAGCCAGAATCTTACCACAGGAATGGCAATCCAACGTTGTTTTTGCGGGTCATGGTGCTGAAGCCTTGGCTACGTTAAAACGACAAGCGGTTGATTGGCTGTTTCTAGATTTAAACATGCCGGTAATGGACGGCTATCAGGTGTTAGCTGAGTTACAAAATTTGCAGTTACCGGTTCGTATTGTCATCGTGTCGGGTGATATTCAACCAGAAGCGCATGAACGGGTAATGGCGCTTGGTGCTTTAACTTTCCTCAAAAAGCCCGTTAATGCCACCGAATTATCTGCCTTTTTACAAACTAAGGCAGCTGAGAAGCCATTAGAGCCGGCAGCACCTAAGCCGCATAAAATACCTGATGAAGTGCAACTTGATGCCGAGCTGCGGGATATTTTGCAAGAAATCACGAACGTGGCCATGGGACAAGCGGGCGATTTATTAGCCAGGTTGTTAGATGTGTTCGTGAAGCTGCCCATCCCCAATGTGAATGTGATTGAAGTGAGTGAGCTCACGATGGCGCTGGCTTCCGTTGAGCCCGAGAGTAAGACTTCTGCTATTTGCCAAGGCTTTATTGGGAGTGGCGTGGCCGGTGAAGCCTTATTGATTCTTACCGACTCGAGTTTCGAAGATATTGCGCGTTTGATGAATTATCAAGGAGAGTTAAACAGTGCCGTTGAGCTGGAGTTATTAATGGATATCTCCAATATCCTGATTGGTGCTGTGTTAAAAGGGATTGCCGAGCAAGTGGATATGAGTTTTAGCCAAGGCCACCCTGTAGTGCTTGGACAGCATGCGCCTATTGCTGAGTTGATCAGTACTAATGCAAAACGCTGGCGTACTACCCTGACGATTGAGCTAAGTTATGGTATCGAAAGCTATAATATTAATTGCGACTTATTGTTGCTTTTTACAGAAGACAGTTTAAAGACCTTGCGTTATAAACTGGCATTTTTGATGGATTAGCATGATGACTGATACAAGCGCGGGTGTCTCAGAGTTACATTGGTTGATGGATATGCTGCAAACCGTGGACGTCGGTCTGGTGGTGGTTAACGTGGACTATCGTATCCAGCTCTGGAACGGTTTTATGGAAAATCACAGTGGTCTCATGCCTAGACAAGTTCGTGACTGCTACTTGTTTGATTTATTTCCTGAAATTGATGAGGATTGGTTAAGACGTAAATGTGATCCAGTGATTTTGCTGAAGAATCGCGCCTTCACCATTTGGGAACAACGTCCGTTTATTTTTCGTTTTAAAAATTATCGGCCTATTACCGGTAGTGCGGACTTTATGTATCAAAATAGCACCATTTTTCCGATAACCGATACGCGTGGTACTGTCAGTCATTTATGTTTTATTATTTATGACGTGACGGATGCGGCAGTCAGCAAGCTGGCATTGCAATCGATGAATGGGCAGCTACGGCAATTGTCTACCACGGATTACTTGACTCAGATGCGTAACCGCAGTCATTGGGAAGAAAGTTTAAAGCAAGAATTTTTGCGACTGCAGCGTTATACTCAGCATCAAAGTACCCTGATTATCTGTGATCTTGATCATTTTAAACGTATCAATGATACCTATGGTCATGCTGCTGGAGATTTAGTGATTAAAACAGCGGCCGATATTATTCGTAAGAGTTTGCGTGCTACCGATATAGCAGGGCGTTACGGTGGAGAATCTTTCGCCATCCTGCTGCTGGATACTACAGCGGATCAAGCCGACTATTTAGCCGAACGGATCCGACGTAAAATTACCCAAAGCGAGCTGAAATACACTGAACATGCAATTCAATTTACGATGAGTTTTGGTTTAGCGGAACGTAATCAGGATATACAAGACTATATCCAATGGATCGAGGCTGCAGAAAAGGCGCTTTTCACTTCCAAAGCGCAAGGACGTAACCAAGTCAGCCGTTTTAAAGCTGATGTATAAGCGGTAGCCAGTTCATGTTTTGCAACTGGCTAACAAGCTAATATTACCCTGATGATCTTGCTGCTCTAAGCGCACTTCAAACCCCCACAGGCGGTGTAAGTGCCGCAGTACCTCTTGGATATCGCCGCCTAAGGGAATAGCATTATGCGGGATATACCTTAAGGTTAATGCTCTGTCCGTATCAACATTTACTTGTTGTACCTGAATATTCGGTTCTAATTGACTTAAGTTGTACTGCGCCGAAAGCATTTGTCTGATCTGTTGATAACCTTCAGCATTATGAATAGCCGCAACTTCAAGGTTACTAACCTTACTGTCATCGGTGATGGCAAATAAGCGAAAATCGCGAATGACTTTGGGTGAGAGATACTGACTAGTAAAGCTTTCGTCTTTAAAGTTTTGCATGGCAAAATGTAAGGTATCCAACCAATTACTGCCTGCTAGTTCGGGAAACCAGTTTTTATCTTCGGCTGTTGGGTATTCACAAATACGCTTAAGATCGGTAAAGATGGCAAAGCCCAGAGCATAGGGGTTTATGCCAGAATAATATTTACTATTGTATTCGGGTTGCAGCACTACATTGGTATGGCTATGCAAAATTTCCAGCATAAAACGATCGCTTACCCGACCTTCAGTATAAAGGTGTTGCAGTAACGTATAGTGCCAAAACGTTGCCCAGCCTTCGTTCATCACTTGTGTTTGCTTCTGCGGATAAAAGTATTGGGCAATTTTTCTGACGATACGCACGATTTCTCGCTGCCAAGGTTGCAGTAAGGGCGCGTGTTTTTCGATAAAGTAGAGAATGTTTTCTTGCGGCTCTATTGGGAACTGGCTGCTATTTGGGGTACTTTTCGCCTTATCTGGTACGGTACGCCAAAGAGCATTAACCTGTGATTGCAAAAACGCTTCACGTTCTGCTTGCCGCTTTTGCTCTTCTTCCATTGAAATCTTCTGGGGTCTTTGATAGCGATCGACCCCGTAATTCATCAAAGCATGGCAAGAATCCAGAAAATCTTCCACCACCGAGATGCCGTATTTCTCTTCGCAACGACTGATATAGTTTTTGGCAAATACCAAGTAATCGATAATCGAACTGGCATCTGTCCATGTTTTGAATAAATAATTGTTTTTGAAAAAAGAGTTATGGCCATAACAGGCATGAGCTATCACTAGCGCCTGCATTGGTAAGGTATTTTCTTCCATTAAATAAGCAATACAAGGGTTAGCGTTGATCACAATCTCATAAGCTAGCCCCATATAACCACGTTTATAATGCTGTTCGGTTTGAATAAACTTTTTACCATAAGACCAGTGATTGTAACCAATTGGCATACCGATGCTGGAATAGGCGTCCATCATTTGCTCTGCGGTAATTACTTCTATTTGATTAGGGTAAGTGTCGAGTTTATACAAGGT
This sequence comes from uncultured Rheinheimera sp., assembly GCA_964577005.1. GTDB lineage: Bacteria > Pseudomonadota > Gammaproteobacteria > Enterobacterales > Alteromonadaceae > Alishewanella. The sequence continues at coordinate 1,920 of CAZNXI010000026.1, read as the reverse complement.
TGCGACCCGAGCGATGTGGTACTGGTACTCAGACAATAGCTCAAAACTCCAGTCTGGCCCGTCACTTAAACAAGGTCCTGTACTAAAGGCAATGCTAGTCATGTTGCCTCCTATTAAGCGGCTTGCTTTTTAAAGAGTTCACGAAATACCGGGTAAATATCACTCACTTCCCGGATATGCTGAATGGCGAGATTAGGATGCGTTGCGAGTAACTGTTGATAATGCTCCCACAAGGATTGATGTGCGCGTGGGGTAATTTCGATATAAGCATAGTAGCGAAGCAACGGCAGTAGTTGTTCGGACAGTAAGGTTGCACAGGGCGCACTATCTTCAGCCCAGTTATCGCCATCAGAGGCCTGAGCAGCATAGATGTTCCATTCTATTGGGTTATAGCGAGCCTGCACAATCTCTAGCATCAGCTTCAGTGCCGAAGACACAATGGTGCCACCCGTTTCCTGTGAGTAAAAAAATTCTTGTTCATCCACCTCTTTCGCTTGGGTATGGTGGCGGATGTACACGACTTCAACATTTTTGTAGGTACGACTTAAGAAGAGGTACAACAAAATATAAAAACGTTTTGCCATCTCTTTGGTGGCTTGATCCATCGAGCCAGAGACATCCATTAAGCAAAACATCACTGCTTTACTGGTGGGCTCAGGACGTTTTTGATAATTTTTGAAGCGTAAATCAAAGCTATCTATAAAAGGTACAGCCGCAATTTTTTGCCTAAGCTCAGCAATTTTTTTGCTGAATGCCAGTCGCAACAGTTCGTCAGGAATCGCCTCCTGCTCGAGCATAAGCAGTTGTTGTTCGGTGGCTGTTAATTGACGCTTTTTATCTGCGGTCATGGCGATGCGTCGTGCAACTGAGCCGCGTAGTGAGCGTACTATATCAATATTGGCTGGGATCCCTTCGGCACGAAAGCCTGCCCGAACCTGTTTATACTGCACTAATTTGTCTAGTTGATTATGTTTCAGGTCGGGTAACGCTAAGTCTTCAAATAATAAATCCAGATATTCCTCTTTGGAAATAGCAAACACAAAATCGTCATTGCCTTCGCCATCTTGACTGGCATCGCCTTGGCCTGAGCCTGCTTCACCACCTTGTGGTCTTGCGATCTTATCACCTGGACTAAATTGATCGTTACCCGGGTGCACACGATCTCTTTTGCCGCCTTTTCCTTGATGAAAGAAGGGTTCTTTGATGTCTCGCGCGGGTATGGTGATGCTTTCGCCACTGGTTAAGTCTGTGACGCTGCGTTTACTAATGGCATCAGACACCGCTTGTTTAATTTGCTGTTTATAGCGCCGGATAAAGCGCTGCCGATTAACAGCGCTTTTGTTTTTTCCATTAAGACGGCGATCAATAAAATGCGCCATACTACCTCCGGAGCTATTGAGATTTACGAACCCGCAAATACCATTCAGATAACAGCCTGACTTGTTTGCTCGTGTAGCCTTTCTCCATCATGCGATTAACAAAATCATCATGCTTTCTTTGATCTTCAGTACTGGTTTTGGCATTAAAGGAAATCACCGGTAGTAACTCTTCAGTACTGGAAAACATTTTCTTTTCAATTACGGTGCGTAATTTTTCGTAACTGGTCCACGTTGGGTTTTTGCCGTTATTTTTGGCTTTGGCTCTCAGCACAAAATTAACGATTTCATTGCGAAAATCTTTGGGATTACTAATGCCGGCTGGCTTTTCAATTTTTTCTAATTCCGCGTTTAATGCCGAGCGATCAAACAATTGCCCCGTTTCTGGATCGCGATATTCTTGATCTTGGATCCAAAAGTCGGCATAGATCACATAGCGATCAAAGATATTCTGGCCATATTCTGAATAGGACTCCAAATAGGCTGTTTGAATTTCTTTGCCAATAAACTCGACATATTTCGGCGTTAAAAAGCCTTTTAAATG
>CAZNXI010000025.1:0-26619 GCA_964577005.1 uncultured Rheinheimera sp. | reverse complement strand
CGATTGCGAACTGGCCTGTTTCGTTACCTTCTTCATCCGTTAATGGCTGTGGATTAACTTCAGTAGGAGATGGTAAGTAATCAACTACGGCATCCAGAACTAACTGCATACCTTTGTTTTTAAAGGCAGAACCACAGAACGTTGGGAAGAAAGCCAGATCACGGGTACCTTTACGGATACAACGCTTGATATCTTCTATTGAAGGCTCTTCACCTTCCATATAAGCCATTAATAATTCATCATCTTGCTCTACCGCAGTTTCGATCAGTTGCTGACGGTACATTTCTACATCATCAGCCATATCAGCTGGGATGTCTGTTACTGTGTAGTTTTCTGGCTGGCCAGATTCATCCCAGATATAAGCTTTTTGGCTTAACAGATCAACCACACCCTTAAAAGTATCTTCACGGCCAATAGGTAATACCATGATTAGCGGCTGAGCGCCCAATACTTTCTTAACCTGTTCAGTTACACGGATAAAATCAGCGCCGATACGGTCCAATTTGTTAACGAAGATTAAGCGCGAAACTTTCGCATCGTTAGCATAACGCCAGTTGGTTTCTGATTGCGGCTCAACACCACCAGAACCACAGAATACACCGATACCGCCATCTAATACTTTCAGAGAACGGTACACTTCAACTGTGAAGTCAACGTGGCCCGGGGTATCGATAACGTTGAAACGGTAGCCTTTCCAGTAACAGCTTACGGCTGCTGATTGGATAGTAATACCACGCTCAGCTTCCTGTTCCATGAAGTCAGTAGTTGATTCACCTTCGTGAACTTCACCTAACCTATGGATTTTACCGGTCAGTTTCAGGATACGCTCGGTAGTGGTGGTTTTGCCGGCATCAACGTGCGCGAAGATACCAATGTTTCTATATAAGGATAAATCTGCTGACATAGTAGTCTCTATAAGCTAGGGTTTGAAAATAGTGCGACAATATACAGGATTTTAAATCGATTTGCCCGAAAAAAAAATCTGTGTAAGATGAATTTTTTATCGCTAATTTTCTTTAAAAGCAATCTACAGTAATTTATTGATCAATTTATTTGAAGAATATGCAGATAAATATCTTAAATTTACGGGATGATCCTTGCTTAGCAACAGCGATAAACCTAGTATTGGCGCCGAACAAGGCGAAAATAGCTTTGGTATACATTCATGGTAAAGCAGTTAAGCTTTATGCTTGTCAGTGCGCTACTTAAAACGCGCTCATCTTCGATCTCTGGAGTAAATTCCTTGTTGGTCACATTTATCATAAAAGTTGTCGGGCATGATGAATAAGCACGCTATAGGCATTTTTGACTCAGGTATTGGCGGTTTATCTGTGGCAAAAGCCATAAATACCTTACTGCCCAATGAAACGTTGATTTATGTTGCTGATACGCACTATGCGCCTTATGGCGATAAGACCGACACCTTTATTTACCAGCGTATGCGGATTATTACCGAAAAGTTAATGGCGTTTGGTGCTAAAGCCTTGGTTGTGGCTTGTAATACCGCCACCACGGCCGCGATTGACGCGCTTAGAAAAGAATATAGCTTACCAATAATCGGGGTAGAACCGGGTGTAAAGCCTGCCGTGCAAGTGAGTGAAAGCAAGATCGTTGGCGTGTTAGCTACCCCCCGCACCTTACTAACGCCGGCTTTTGCGACGCTTGCCCAGCGTTTTGCAGCTCAGGCTAGCATTTTATTACAGCCTTGCCCTTTGTTAGTGCCGATGCTGGAAAATATGCAGGACGATGAACAGTCGCTAGCGCCGGTACTAAAGCACTATCTTGCCCCCCTCGTCGAACAAGGTGCAGACACACTAGTACTGGGCTGTACGCATTATAATTTTTTGGCTGAACAAATCGCCACGATAGCTTCAATTTTGGCTGGAAAAGAAGTAAACATCATTCGTACCGAGGTGGCAGTAGCAAAGCAATTACAACGTAGGCTTCAGCATGCAGAAATCTTAAACACGGCTGTTTTAGCCAAAGCCAATATCAGGCTTTACACCAGTGGTGATATCGCCTTATTTCAGCGTCAGGTACAGAATTTTTGGCAAACTGAGGCAACAGTGGTGGCGTTATAAGCATGCCAGTAACAGGTAGCTTAAGCTACCTGTTAGAGGTTATGCGATTAGAGGGTAACTGCAGAGGCCCATAAATCATATTCATCAGCATTATCAACAACAGCATGAATAATATCGCCAGGCTTAACGTTGGTTAAGCCATTTAAATAAACCGCCCCATCAATTTCTGGTGCATCAGCAAAACTGCGGCCAATGGCGCCTTCCTCATCGACTTCATCAATCAGCACTGGGATGGTTTTGCCGATTTTGGCTTGTAAACGGGCAGTGCTGATCGCCTGTTGTGTCTGCATAAAGCGGTGGTAACGCTCTTCCATGACGTCATCGGCAACAGGATCAGGTAACTCATTGGCTTTAGCCCCCTCTACCGGACTGTATTTAAAGCAGCCAACACGATCCAACTGGGCTTCTTGTAGCCAATCCAATAACATTTGGAAATCTTCTTCGGTTTCACCAGGGAAGCCAACAATAAAGGTGGAGCGAATGGTTAATTCCGGACAAATCTCCCGCCATTTTTTAATCCGCTCTAACACGCGATCGGCCTGACCTGGCCGTTTCATCAGTTTTAAAATGCGTGTGCTAGCATGTTGAAAGGGGATATCTAAATACGGTAGTACCTTACCTTGTGCCATTAAAGGGATAATGTCATCAACGTGCGGGTAGGGGTACACATAGTGTAGTCTTACCCAAATACCCATTTCTCCTAAGGCTTCACACAAAGACTGCATCGAGGTTTTTACAGGTTGGCCATTCCAAAAGCCGGTGCGATGTTTTACATCTACACCATAGGCACTAGTGTCTTGAGAGATGATCAGCAGCTCTTTCACGCCGGCATTTTTTAAGCGCTGCGCTTCGTCCAGTACTTCACCCACTGGGCGGCTGACTAAATCGCCGCGCATTGACGGGATAATACAGAAGGTACAACGATGGTTGCAGCCTTCAGAGATTTTTAAATAAGCATAATGTTTTGGTGTTAACTTAACCCCATGATCCGGCACTAGCATGGTAAAAGGATCATATTTAGGCTTGGGCACAAATTCGTGGACTTGTTTTAACACATTTTCATAGCTGTGTGGGCCAGTAATGCCAAGCACGTTGGGGTGTACTTCGCGAATTTCATCTTCACGAGCGCCTAAACAGCCCGTGACAATGACTTTGCCATTTTCCGCGAGAGCTTCACCAATGGTTTCCAGCGACTCTTGTACTGCCGAGTCAATAAAGCCACAGGTATTCACAATCACCAATTCTGCATCATCGTAGGTCGGAACGATGTTGTAACCTTCTGCTTTAAGTTGTGTCAGGATCCGTTCAGAATCTACCAGGTTTTTCGGACAGCCTAAGGATACAAAACCAATAGTATTGCCTTTGCTAACGCCCGAATTTACCCCTTGGCTTAGCGTTTTTGCTGCGGTATCTAACGTTGTAGTTTGGCTTGGGTCGAAAGTCTGAACGCTCATAGTCGCCTACAATAATGAGTTAAACGGAAAAAACAGGGCGCGGATTATACCTGAACCCTGACAAAGATACAGTGTGCGCCGCTCAAAAATGCAGCGCTTTCTGGTTAAATTGCACGAAATAACATACCAACGGCAGTAGCATGTTGTGCTGAGAAATGCTGTTGTGTACCGTAGGTGTTTATAACTGCAGCAATGTCTGCAGATTCTGCTTGATCTAGGCAGTACCTAAGGCCCATATGCCAATCAGGGAATTGACGGTTTGCTAGCGGTCTTTCACTGATCAATCTGACATTATGATGACGCTCATCTGCACCGAGTTTTGTGAAGAGCGACTTAATCGCTGATGCCGTCCCTTCGATCAGTTGCATAAAATGTTTATCAGTAACCAGTAATAAGCCAGTCACATCGTTTTTGAGATTATTCAAGTGAGCTTGCTGATGCAGAGTGTTTAAATCCTGCGCAGTGAAGTCAGGATTAATATCGCTAACATAAATGATTTCAAGCAGTTCAGCAGGATCCATGATTTTCCTTAAGTCTAACGATAACGTTTTTGGGCTTTGCGTTTGCGCTCTGCTTCGCGCGCCGCTTTATCCGCTGATTTTGCGGCTTCTTCAGCTTTAGCATCAATCAATTCTTGGCTGACCATTTCGGGTGTTTCTAAGGTAATAGGCCCTAAGTTACCAGCACGCAATTCTGTAATTAATATAGTACCGGCTTTTTCTAAGTCAACTACACCCCCTTTGCGCATACAGCCACGTTTAACGCCAATGGCATCGAGCAAGGCTACATCATTTTCAGGTAGCTCGGACAAGGCAAAACGCTCTAACAACGCTTGCGGGTAGGTTTGTAGTAAATAGTCTGCTGCAAATAACGCGATATCGGCATATTCAAAAACGGTATCTTTGATTGCACCTGTTACGGCCAATCGGTAAGCGCAAGAAGCTGGGCTAAGCTTGGGCCATAAAAAACCAGGGGTATCAGTCAGAATGACGTTATTATCTAACTTTATGCGTTGCTGCGCCTTGGTGACACCTGCTTCATTACCGGTTTTGGCGATAGTTCGGCCAGCCAAGGTGTTAATCAGTGTGGATTTTCCAACATTAGGAATGCCCATAATCATAGCGCGCGCGCCACGAATCTCTAAGTTACGATCGGGAAGCAGGGTGTTACAAAGCTGCAATAGCGCTCGAATTTGCTCAGGATTTTGTTGGCTAATCGGAATCGCCTTCACACCTGCTTGTTGTTCAAAATGGCTTACCCAGCTTGCAGTCAGCTGTGGATCTGCTAAGTCCGCTTTGTTTAATACTTTAATACAAGGTGTATCCTTGCGTAGTTGAGGAACCAGCGGATTTTCACTGGAAAATGGAATGCGCGCATCCAGCATTTCGATAATAATATCGACTTGCGGCATCACCTCGGCGATTTCTTTACGAGCCTTGTGCATATGGCCCGGAAACCAGTTGATAGACATGAATGTTCCTTGAGAATCAGTAAGCGTTAGAAGCGCGAGAGTAACTCACGCCGATAAGTGTTAACATCCAATGTTAAACCTGCAGCGGCAATTTTTTGCTGTAATGCATTTTGAGCAATAGCGAGTTCCGATTGCATCAAGGTATTGTCATCCAGTTGCCACACCAGCAGACTGGCTTGATAGCTAAAAAGTAAAATCAACATCGCATCGGCATCATTGTCTGCAACCGCGGTTTCAATAGCGCTTAGTTTACGTTGGATGAGATTTAATTCATGCTTTAAATCCCAGATATAAGCAATTTCGTAAAAGAAAGGGTGTTGTTTAAAGTGCCTTAGGGTAAAGCCTACTACCACACAGCCGATCACCACGCCGCTAAAGTTTAGCCAAAAGTTTGAGCCTGTGCCATCGGCAAAGAGGGCGATAAGCAAAGTAGAACTGGCAAGACTAATCACAACTAATGCCAGGATACTCAATAGCATAACCCGGTTCAACCGTTGCCGATAAAGGTCTTTATCAATTTTTTTAATTGCATAAATGTTCACTGTTTAGGTTCTCAAGTTTACCGCAGACCAGCACTATTACTGTATTGGGCTTGGTGCTAAGGTGGCTAAATCATTTTCTGATTCTTCTGGCGCAGGTGGTGTAAAACGGCGTATCTGTAGAACAATCCCTAGGTGAGGATGATCTAAATAGTGAATTTCCCCACTGATAACACGGCGGCTTTGCTTAACATTGATGCTGTGCAAGCTTTCACCGACCAGACGTCGCAGATTAAAGTCCGTGTTGACAAACAAATAGTGATCCAGATGGAGCTTGAATAAGCCGTCAAGTTGCCAGACATCATTCGGTAAATTTACCTGATTTTGATTGGCATTGGTTTCGTTAGCAGCAGTAGTCGGCTGATCTAAGGTCACCCCTGCCGCCAATTGTGCTCGTCGGCTGGCAATTTGCTCCAACACCTCTACCGAGTTAATTTCAGTGAGCGCACTGGCGCTACTATTTATTGTTAGTGCGTTAGTTATTGGGGATGACTGTTGGTTTGTTTGCCCCCAATAGTCAAAGCGTTCAGTAAAGTTTGCGCCGGCAAACCATCGACTTGGGATTGCACGTCTTTCAGTAACAGGTGCCTGACGCCAGACTGTGTGTAATAACACCTGATGTTGCCGTTGCCGGCGCAGTCGTTCTGCCACCTCGGTTAAGCCAAAAGCGGTGCTTTCTGCTAGATAGGGTACGCCTTTAAACATGCCAGAGCCACTGAGTTGCGGGGCTATTCTGTTAGGCAAGGGAACGATAGTATTGAGCAGGTATTCAGGAAAAAGACTCTTGCGCTGCCAAGCTAATGGCTGTGATTCTTGATAACAAAATAGCTGAAATCCCGCTTGCCAGTCCTGAATGGTGTTAGCAATACTCTGCTTTGCCGCTGCATTATCGTAACAAGGCGTGAGGCTTGATAATAAAGCGGCAATAGAGGGCGCAAACTTAGGCGTAACAAGATCAATATTTCTGCCCAGCCGAATAGGTGTGACTTGCTCAGGAAATTGCTCTTGTAACTGACTGTCAGGCGCGCGTTCGAAGATAATCATTTCTATTTCAAACCAGCGTTCGCTGGCCTGAACGACGAATGCGCTAAAGAGCAGATAACCACCTAGCAAGAGCCGAGCTTTCATGAATGTCCTACCTTATTGTTGGCAAAGTCAGCCAGCATGTTTGTGACTAGGCTGAGTCGAGCTTTGTGATCTTCTGCGGCTATACTAAAACGCAATTTTTGCCCGCCTTCAAGTTTAAATACTCGGGATTGGGTTTGAATCAGCGAGATAATATAGCTAGGATTAACCAAGGTCCTTTCCGCGAATTCTACCACACCACCTTTAGTGTTGGCTTCTATACGTTTGATGCCTAATTGCTGAGCCTGTAATTTCAGTTCGGTTAATAGCAGCAGATTTTTCGCGGCATCGGGTAATAATCCGAAACGATCGATTAACTCAACCTGAACTTCATCCAGTTCTTGCTCATTTTTAGCGCTCGCCAGTTTTTTATAAAAAGACAGTCGCAAATTTACATCAGGAATAAAACTATCCGGAAATAGCGCCGGCAGTTTTAAATCGATTTCAGTCTGTTGACTTAGCATGGCATCTAAACTCGGCTCTCTGCCGGCCTTTAATGCCTGTACTGCTTCTTCCAGCATTTCCATGTAGAGACTAAAGCCAACTGTCTCAATTTGGCCGCTTTGTTCATCACCCAGCAATTCACCAGCACCACGAATCTCTAAATCGTGCGTCGCAAGGGCAAAGCCTGCTCCCAAATCTTCTAAACTGGCAATGGCTTCTAGCCGCTTTTCAGCATCTTTCGTTAAACGCTTCGGAGGCGGAGTCAGTAAGTAAGCATAGGCTTGATGATGCGAACGACCAACCCGGCCTCGCAGCTGATGCAGCTGGGCAAGACCAAATTTGTCGGCTCGATTAATAATGATGGTATTGGCTGTAGGAACATCGATACCCGTTTCGATAATTGTAGAACAGAGTAACAGGTTATACCGCTGGTGGTAAAACTCTGCCATGATCTGCTCTAATTCGCGCTCGCGCAGCTGGCCATGGGCAATGCCAATATTGGCCTCGGGGACTAGCTCCAGTAAATCGGCTGCCATTTTTTCGATGGTTGCCACATCATTATGCAGAAAATAAACCTGACCACCACGCAGGATCTCACGCATGATGGCTTCGCGCAGCAAACCATTTTCGTATTCACGGACAAAGGTTTTAACGGCTAAACGTCTAGCGGGTGGGGTGGCGATAATTGATAAATCGCGCATACCTGACATAGACATATTAAGCGTACGCGGAATGGGCGTAGCCGTAAGGGTCAAAATATCAATATTGGCGCGTAAGGCTTTAATTTTCTCTTTTTGTCGCACACCAAAACGATGCTCTTCATCAACAATCAGCAACCCCAAGTCTTGTAGTTTAATATCATCTTGCAGTAATTTATGGGTACCAATCAGAATATCCACTTTACCGGTACTGACGTCTTCTAAGATGGCTTTTTGTTCCTTAGCACTAACAAAGCGAGATAACACTTCAACCCGCACTGGCCAGTTAGCAAAGCGGTCCTTAAAGTTTTCATAATGCTGCTGGGCGAGCAGGGTCGTGGGGATCAATAATGCCACTTGCTTGCCATCATTGACGGCAACAAAGGCTGCACGCATCGCAACTTCGGTTTTACCGAAACCTACGTCACCGCATACTAAGCGATCCATTGGCTGGGGTTGCTGCATATCCTGCAGCACCGCATTGATAGCATCGTATTGATCTGGAGTCTCCTCAAAAGGGAAACTCTCGGCAAAAGCAGCATACTGCTCTGCATCCAGTTTAAACGCATAACCTTGGTGCGCAGCGCGCTGCGCATATACATCCAATAATTCGGCAGCAACGTCTCTGACTTTTTCCGCCGCTTTGCGCCGTGCTTTTTCCCAAGTATCGTTCCCTAATTTATGCAAGGGAGCATGCTCTGCATCACTGCCGGAGTAACGACTTAATAAATGTAATGAGGATACCGGCACATAAAGCTTGCTGCTACCTAGATATTCAATGGTAACAAATTCTGCGCTGATCCCGGCCGCATCCAACACCTGCAAGCCCTGATAACGTCCTATACCATGTTGCAGATGGACAATCGGCTGGCCAATACTAAGCTCCGCCAAATTGCGAATAATGGTATCGGTAGAAATTTGCTGGCTTTGTTTACGGCGTCTGCGCTGGCTTATTTTTTGCCCAAATAGCTCATTTTCACTAATTAAAGCGAGAGGGTTTTTCCCTGTAAGCAAACAACCCTGATCTAGCGCACCTACCATGACGGCTAAATCTTCTTTGCTTTGCATAAACTGATTTAGATCATTTGCCTGTGGCAGATGGACTGCCGCTTTATGCATGAGCTGAAGTAAACTTTCTCTTCGACCTTCACTCTCTACAAAAAACAGTGCTCGTCCCTGTTGTTTTTTTAACAAGGTAATAAAATCTAGCAGTGATGCAAGTGGGTTTTTAAGCTGATGGTTAATCGAAAGATCAGGCAATTCCGCCACCGGCGCATTAAATTGGCCTGCCTTTTCCGGTAAGCTAGCACGACTTAATTTCAGCCGAGGATAGTTTTTTAGCTCCGAAAATAATTCATCAGTGGCTAAATACAGTGTTTGTGGCGGTAATATGGGTCTGAGCAGATCAATAGCTCGATCGGTATAGCGACGCCGCAGCTCCTGCCAAAAATGATTAGCACTATGCTCGATATCACCGCAAATTAAAAACTGGCTTTGTGCTGGCAGGTACTGAAATAAGCTGCAGGTACTTTGTGCAAATAACGGCAGATAATATTCAATACCGGCTGGCAATATGCCCTGACTAACTTGTTGGTACAGTGATTCCTTTTCATTTCTGGCCGCAAAGTGTGCACGGTAGCCTAAACGAAAACGTTCAATGGCGTCTTTATCTGTTGGGAATTCATGGGCGGGCAATAGAGCGATTTCTGCAATTTGCTCCAAGCTGCGCTGAGTATCAGGGTCGAAAGTACGAATCGCATCCACTTCATCATCAAAAAAATCAATCCGATAAGGGACTGTCGCGCCCATTGGATAAAGATCAAGTAAGGAGCCACGGACTGAAAATTCACCATGCTCCATCACTTGATCAACATGACGATAACCGACAGCAGCCAATTGTTGTTTAAATGCCGTCAGATCGGTTTGCTGTTTGGGCTTAATAATAAAACTATGTTGTTCTAGATGTTCGCGACCGGCAATTTTTAATAAAAGCGTACTGACGGGGACTATAACCAAGGCTTTTACTAAGCGGGGTAGCTGATATAGGGTGGTCAGACGTTGCGAAATAATATCCTGATGCGGTGAAAATACATCATAAGGTAAGGTTTCCCAGTCGGGTAGTGTTAACAATGGGCAGGCGGCTTGATCCAAAAACACGGCCAACTCTTGCTCTAAACGCATAGCCGCTGGCGTATCTTGTACGATTAAGACGGTCACCCCTTGCTGTTGTAAAACAAAGCTGGCGATGGCAAGCGGCAACGCCGCGCCAGTTAATTGGCCCCAAGCTTGTTGATCATTGGTATGGGTTAATTGCGGGATTTTTGGGAAAACACTCATTAAAATTTCAAACCTGGCTAGGAATCAAGAACAATTAAAGGTTGCTTTTACAGTAGTGCATGCGCAGCAGTTCAACGTTGCTCTGCTTTTAGTTTCAGTTGCCGGGCTTGTTGTTGCAAACTGGCGCGAACCAGCAACTCACGATCTTCTTCTCTGATGCATTTAAAAACGATGCTGATCTTGAACTCCGCGGCGCTTTGTTCTACCTCTTCACAGCTTAGTACTTGACCATAACAAAAAATGGCGCCGGCATTTTCAGCTAAAAACAGTTTTACTTCAACTACATCCAAAGCGTTGAGGGGCCGAGGTGATATAAAAGAGAGGCCCGCGCCGCCGTAACTAAGCGTTCTAAACCGATATTGACTGTCATCTTGTTGCTGCAACACATAATGCAATAATAAATCTAACTTTTTCGCTTGAAGCTGCAAATAGTTGGCTAGCTCCTCTGCCAGTTCACCTAAACGTTGCAATGAGCGTAAGGCATTGAGATTTAGCTGGCCCACATTACCTGCCATTAAAAAAGGTTCAGGTATGGCCGTCATAAAATCTGCTTCAGAAGGCAGTGCACCGGGTTTGGGAGCCACATTAATAACAATGCTGTGTTCAACTTTAAAATATTGCTGAAATTCTGCCGTTAGTTCATCCAGCTCAGAATGCATTGTTGTTCTCCCCGTCTGTTGCTTGTTATTGTGCTAAATAATCACTATCATCGGCACCTCTTAACCACTAATTTAGCATTTAAGCTGGATAAAGTCCTGAAAATTAACATGCATCTTCCTGTCAGTCTGTTCATTGGTTTACGTTATAGCCAAAGCCGTAAAGGTAATGCCTTTATTTCTTTTATTACGCTGTTTTCTGTGGCCGGTATTTTATTGGGCGTGATGGCTTTGACTATGGTCAGCTCGGTGATGAATGGCTTTGAAGCGGAGTTAAAAAAACGCATTTTAGGGGTGATACCGCATTTAGTGGTGCAAACTCAAAACGAAGACAGCCCCTGGCCAGCGCAATGGCGAACACAAACGGGGGTGTTAGATGTCACCCCTTTGCTGCAAACAGAAGCATTAGTGCAGTCATCCAGACAATTAACTGCAGTGATGTTACAAGGCTTAGATCCCAATAATTTGCCGAAATTCTTACAACAGTCTTTGTTAGTGGGGCAATGGCAAACCTTAAGTTCACAGCGCTATACCGTAATGCTTGGTCGAGGATTGGCAGAAAAGTTAGATGTCCATCCTGGACAGCAAGTGCGTATTTTATTAGCTCAAGGCGGCTCCTACACCCCCCTTGGTTGGATGCCGCGCCAGCGTTTGTTTACAGTCGCTGGCATCATCGATACTGGCTCCGAAGTTGATGAGCTTATCATGGTAACTGCGCAGCAAGATTTAGCCCGATTACTGCCTGTGCAGCAGCGTCGTCTCGCTTGGCGAATCAGTTTAGCCGAGCCATTTTTAGCGCCCGTTATGGCGGAGCAACTTCAGCAAAACCCCGAGTTGAGTAAAGTAGAAGATTGGCGACAAAGCCACGGCAAGTTGTTTGCGGCAGTGGCAATGGAAAAGGCCATGATGAGTTTAATGTTGTTACTGATTGTGGCCGTTGCAGCTTTTAATATTGTGTCTGCTTTGGTCATGATGGTAACTGAGAAGCAGACTGAAGTGGCAATTTTAAAAACACAAGGTATGCAAGACCGTGATGTGTTTTTAGTCTTTGCGACCCAGGGCATGTTTAATGGCGTACTTGGGGCTTTTTTTGGAGTTATTGCCGGGGTCGTAGGCAGCTGGCAACTCAATAACTTATTGAATCTCTTCGGCTTGCAAGTTGCAGGTACGGTAGAGTTACCCGTGCTTATGGATGTGACGCAAATTATGCAAATCTTTTTAAGTGCATTGGCGCTGACATTGTTAGCCGTGGTGTACCCCGCTTGGCGGGCCGTTAAAATTAATCCTGCGGAAGTATTACGTGATGAATAATGTACTGGAAGCCCGAAATATTTCAAAAAGTTACCGTGATGGACAGCAGGTCACCCAAGTACTACATGAGGTCAATTTACAGGTTGCAGCAGGCCAGATGGTCGCAATTGTAGGGAGCTCTGGATCAGGTAAAAGTACGTTGTTACATATTTTAGGCACGCTTGATGCACCTGATTCAGGTCAGTTATTTATAGCAAATCAACAAATTGCAGACTTATCCAATAGTGCTAAAGCGCAGCTGCGAAATCAAAAACTGGGATTTATTTATCAATTCCATCATTTGCTTATGGATTTCTCTGCTTTAGAGAATGTGGCAATGCCCTTACTGATTAAGGGGGGCAATGCGACAGCAGCACAGCAACAAGCGGCTGATATCCTCACGCGTGTTGGCTTAGCGCATCGTCTGCAGCATACACCGTCCGAACTGAGTGGGGGGGAGCGGCAACGGGTGGCGATTGCCAGAGCCTTAGTGACCAAACCGGCCTTAGTGTTAGCAGACGAGCCCACTGGTAATTTAGATCAGCATAACGCGGAAGCTATCTACCAATTGCTGCGTGAATTGAATCGAGAGTTTAGCACGAGCTTTGTGGTGGTGACCCATGATCGGCAGTTAGCCAATCGTTTGGATCTGCAATATGAAATGACTGATGGGCAGTTGGAGCGGATCTAATGCATAACTTAGTATGGCAAATTGCCCAACGTTACCGCTCAACCAGACATACCAATGGTTTTATTCGCTTTATCTCTGCTTCTTCAACCTTGGGTATCGCTTTAGGTGTGGCCATCTTGATTTTAGCCTTGTCTGTAATGAATGGTTTTGAACAAGCATTAAAGCAGCGTTTATTAGCGGTGATACCGCATGTTGAGTTAGAGGCGGTAAATAATCATCTAGAACAGTGGACGACTAAAGTGGATGCGTTAGCCCATTATCCTGGCGTGATTGCGGTCGCACCCTATATCAAATCGCATGGCATGTTACGCAATGGCAATGCGGTTAAATCGGTGCAATTACGTGGTATTGACCTATCGGCTGAACAAGAAATCAGTGATTTTGCGCATTATCTGCAAAGTGGTGAACTCAGTACCTTGACTGCTGAGCAACTGGTATTGGGCAGTGGCGTCGCAAGCGAGCTCGGTCTGGGCGTCGGCGATACGGTACAGTTAATGCTACCTCGCTTTAGCGAGGATGGGCGCTTAGCCAGTTATTCCAATCGTGTTTTAACGGTAAGTGCCATTATCTCCATCGGTGGTCAGCTGGACTACACGCAGGCGTGGTTAAACATCAATGCGTTAGCGACCTATTTGGATATGCCTGAGGGCACCGCGCAAGGGTTAGCTTTTCGTATCGAAGAGATTTTTGCGGCGCCGGCGATGTCACGTCAGCTTGGCGAGGCTTTAGATGATTATGTGTATTTATTGGATTGGTTTCGGACGCAAGGGCATGTCTATCAAGATATACAAATGGTAAGAGCTATTTTGTATTTGGTCTTAGCCCTGGTTATTGCTGTTGCTTGCTTTAATATTGTTGCCACTTTGGTGATGGCGGTGCGTGAAAAAGAGTCTGATATTGCGATATTGTTGACCATGGGCATGCGCCCTGCGGACTTAGTTAAAACCTTTATGTTACTTGGCTGGCTGAATGGTCTTATTGGGACTTTTTTTGGTGCTATTGCTGGCGTGCTGTTAGCTTGGTTTATCGAGCCGATTTTTGCGTTTTTTGCTACAAGCATAGGAAAAACTTTGCTGGATCCCAGTATTTATTTTATTGATTTTGTGCCTTCATTATTACTTTGGGGCGACGTTGTTGTTACCGTTTTTATTGCGCTGATATTGAGCCTGCTTGCTACGGTTTATCCTGCACTACGAGCAAGCTATGTCGACCCTGCTCGCGTATTAGGGCAGCGTTAAGGTGCGTCTTTCTGTTTTTTGGCTTTCAGATATCTACTGAGTTTTTCTCTTTTAATGGATAAACACCAAAGCCAATCTATCACAAAATAGCCGACAATGCTGGCGGTAATCCCCATTAATAAACACCCAAGAATTAGCGGCTTGCCGACAGTTTGCATACTGTAGAGTAGCCACGCTAAGCTTGCTTCAAAGGCAAAGGGTTCGGGCGGCGCCTTTAGCACGACGGTGCCAATTAAATAACACAAATACAGCATTACCGGCATAGTTAATGGGTTAGAGATCCAAACTAGTGCCACAGAAAGCGGCAAGTTAACCCTTAAAGGGATGGCCATAACAGCGGAAAATACCATTTGAAATGGTAATGGCATCCAAGCCCAAAATAAGCCCACAGCAAAAGCGCCACGTGCTGAGCGGCGATTTAAATGCCACAAATTACCATCATGGAGCATGGAACCAAACAAATTCAATATCCGCATTTGCTTGATTTTTTCTGGAGATGGTAAATATTTCTTAATAGTCTTCTTTGGCATTACAACCTATTAACGAAATAGTAATATGCAACAATTTTGCATGGGTGTCTTGGCTGGTTGCCTATTGTCTTTATTTTTAGCTGCACTGCCAGTCTTTTTTGAAATTATTTTTTTCTGTGCTTTTTTGCTCAGCCTTGCCGGCCGGCAATTTTTTATCGCGGGTATTTTTGCTTTGCTGTGTTGTTGGCAGTGGCAATTACAATCTTATCTTCAGGCACAACAATTTATTTTAAACCGGGATACCATTACAACGTCATCTTCTGTGGATACCGAGCCGCTATCAACACTTTTAGTGCAGATTGAACGTTGGCGTCAACTCGAATTAGATAGTGCG
This sequence comes from uncultured Rheinheimera sp., assembly GCA_964577005.1. Classification (GTDB taxonomy): domain Bacteria; phylum Pseudomonadota; class Gammaproteobacteria; order Enterobacterales; family Alteromonadaceae; genus Alishewanella. The sequence goes on along the minus strand of CAZNXI010000025.1, from coordinate 11,731 downwards.
TTAGTGACTGCAACGATTAAAGAAGGCGAAGCTAAGGGCTACAAGTTAAAAATACGTTGGCAACAAGCCCCACAGCTTGCAATCGGGCAACACTGGCGTTTGCCATTGACCTTAAGGCCAATTCGAGAAAACCATAACCCAGGCAGCCGTCCGCAAACCATACAGGCGCTCATTGATGGTGTCATTGCGGAAGCTTATGTAAAACCAGAACGCCCAACTTTTTTATTGAAGGCGCCGCCCGCATTACGCCAAACACTTATTGATGCTCTCACTGTGTGGGTAGCAAACTTGGAAACCGGGCCTTTATTACTGGCGTTAACCGTGGGCGAGCGGCAGTTCTCTAGCGAAATTTGGCGAGGTGTTTTGCATAGTGGGCTGGGACACATTTTGACGATTTCTGGTTTACATATTGGTTTGGTATTTGGTTGGGGCTATTTTTTATCCGGTCTTATTCTAAAGAGTCGACTTTTTCCCCGAATCACGTTGTCGCAGCGCACTGCAGGGCAATTACTTTGTGCTTTATTGATCGCCTTAAGTTATGCCTGGTTGGCTGGCTTTGCGATTCCAACCCTAAGAGCAGCGGTTGCGTTATGCATTGTCATTTGCAGTCGCTTGCTGATAAGGCCTCTTAATGGACGCTATGCTTGGCAGTTTTTAGTGGCTTTATTGTTGTTATTCAATCCGTTCTGGGTGTTAAGTGTGAGTTTTTGGTTGTCGGTAGTGGCGGTGGCGGTGATCATTTTTATTGTCTGGTGGCTCGGCCCGTTGCCTTCGTCTCGATTAGCTAAAGTAGGTTATTTTTTTATGTTTAATAGCGTGTTGACCTTGGTCATGTCATTGGTAGGTTTAGCGTTTTTTAATGGCATCAGTTTATTAGCGATCGCCTCAAATCTACTTTTTGTGACGTGGTGCAGTGTTATTGCGATTCCCGTATTACTTTTTACTTTCTGTTGGAGCTTACTGGATTTCCCTTATGCGCCGTTGCTCTGGCAAATTACGGATTGGGTATTTTTACCACTTTGGTATTGGTTAGTATGGTGTGCCAGTTTAACGGTCTGGTGGACTTTACCTAAACTAGGGGTGACAGCAGCGTTGTTCATTGCAGCTTTGGTGTTGGTGATAATGGCGTTGCGGTTACGTGGGGTAGTAACCGCTTGCTTGGTAGCAACTCTTAGCTTAGTGATCTTTGCCTTTGACACAACCAAATCTAAGCTGCTTGTGCTTGATATTGGGCAGAGTACGGCGTTGATTGGCATGCAGCCACAATTGAACTGGTTGTATCTCGATGCAGAACTTGAGCAGATTGAAGGGATCATCCAGCATCGAATCTTGCCGCAGTTACGTTATCAAGGTATTCGACAGTTAAATTTTGTGCTGTTCCCTGAGCTGGATCGTGAAATGCAGCCCGCCTTGCAATTATTACAGCAACACTTTGCTGATGTCCGTTTCTATTCCGCCACGCCGGTGTTACCAAATAGCTATGCTTGTCATTACTTGGCCGACGCGTATCCCAGCGCAGGATTTCAGTATTGGCCTTTAGCCTTTGCGGATACGTGTTTAATCAGTGTCGATATTGCCGAGTGGCGTTTAGTGCTACCTGGGCGATTAACACTCCAACAAGAGCGACAACTCAGTCTCAATTACCCAGAGTTGTCCAGTGACATTTATTTGTTGGCCGATTATGGCCGCGCTAGCGCAAATTCTCTAGCATGGTTAGCTCAGCTTTCTCCCGCGATAGTGTTATTAGCGGCAAATGACAGGGGCACTCATCGCTATCCATTGCAAGCTGTGCAGCAACGACTCATGTTGTTAGGATTACCTTTGTATCATTCCGGGCAACAAGGTGCTTTCACCTTGTATTTTTACGATGACCGCATAAAAATTTTAGCTGAAAAACAGCAATGGCGAGTGCGTTGGTTAGAAAAGCATGCAGAATAGCTGAAACCTACGCTACAACACGTTAGAATAGCACCAGAATGATTAAAATAGGTTGATATTTTGCAGACAGATAATAACAACTCGCTGGTATACCGCCGGCTTCTCTCTTATTTAAAACCCTACCGTTTAGGTTTTATCGCCGCTATTTTGGGTATGGTTGGTTATTCTGCAATAGATGCGGCATTTATCGCGTCAGTGCAGCCGTTTATTGATCGCGGTATACAGGAAAAAGATACTGACTTTCTAAAACTCGCACCGCTTATCGTCATCATAATGTTTGTGCTGCGCGGTATTTTCCATTTTACTGCGACCTATTGTATCAGTTGGGTCGGCAATCAAATTGTCAAAGATATGCGCCAACAGCTGTTTGGTCATATGATGCGCTTACCAGTGAGCTTTCATGACAAACACTCTACTGGGGAATTAATTTCAAAGATCACTTATGACGCGGAACAAATTAAATACTCCTTAACCAAGGCATTAATTGTGCTGGTTAGAGATGGCGCCTTGGTGCTGGGTCTTATTGCCGTGATGTTTTGGTATAGCTGGTTGTTATCGCTTATTTTCTTTTTGATTGCTCCGGTTATCGCCATCATCGTGAGTATTGTATCGAAACGCTTTCGCCAACTGAGCCACAAGATCCAATATGCTATGGGCAGTGTTACCACTGCCTCAGAACAAATGCTCAATGGACATAAAGTGATTCTATCCTTTGGTGGTCAAAAAATAGAAGATGCTCGTTTTGCGGAAGTCAATAATCAAACCCGTCTGCAAGGGGTTAAAATGGATTCTACCTCTGCCATTAGCTCGGGGATCATTCAATTGATTGCTTCCTTTGCGTTGGCTTTTGTAGTGTTTATGGCTAGCCAGCCTGAGATGCTGGAAACTCTTACGGCAGGTATCTTTTCAGCCATAGTGACTTCGATGGTGATGCTGTTAAAACCCTTGAAGCAATTAACTACCGTTAATAGTGAATTTCAGCGCGGTTTAGCGGCGGCTGCCAGCATTTTTAAAGTGTTAGATGAAGCTGCTGAACAAGAAACCGGTAAAATCGAGCTTAAAGCAGCGAAAGGTAATATTTGTTTTGAACACGTGAGCTTCCAGTATCCTGGGCATAACCAGCAAGTATTAAGTGATATCAGCTTTAACGTAGCTGCAGGGCAAACCGTCGCCTTAGTAGGGCGGTCTGGCAGTGGTAAAACCACCATTTCCAGTTTGTTACCTCGGTTTTATGAGGTCGAGCAAGGGCAAATAGTGTTAGATGGTCAAAACATTAAAAACTATACGCGGGAATCATTGCGGCGACAAATTGCGGTTGTTTCGCAACATGTCATGCTGTTCAATGACACTATCGCCAATAATATTTGTTATGGTATGGCTGAGCCGGTAAGCCGTGAGCAATTGTTAGATGTTGCTGAAAAAGCACACGTTTTAGAATTTGCAAATAAACTGCCAGATGGTTTAGACACGCAGATAGGTGAAAATGGTGTCAGTTTATCCGGTGGGCAACGGCAGCGCATAGCCATAGCCAGAGCCTTGTTACGCCAAGCACCCGTGCTGATTTTAGATGAAGCCACATCTGCATTAGATACGGAATCCGAGCGGAAAATTCAGGCGGCGCTGGACGTTTTACTCAAGGGACGAACCAGTATTGTGATTGCGCATCGCTTATCTACCATTGAAAATGCTGACAGTATCATTGTGATGGATCATGGTAAGATTTTAGAGCAAGGTACCCACACTGATTTGCTGGCTAAAAATGGCGCTTATGCCTCATTACATAAGTTACAATTTGGTAGTGAGCAATGACCTCGTTGGAACGTGCTTGGTACACAAAACAGTGGTGGTGTTATCTACTTGCGCCTTTAAGTATTTTGTTCTGGTTGTTGTCGACCCTGAGACGTTTTTTATTTCAATCTAAGTTAAAAGCGTCTTATCGTTTACCGGTGCCCGTCATTATAGTGGGCAATATTAGTGTCGGCGGCACCGGTAAAACCCCTTTTACGCTATGGCTATGTCAGTTTTTACGTGAACAAGGTTTTACCCCCGGCATTATTAGCCGAGGCTATGGTGCTAAGCTGATTGCGCCCGTATTGGTTGCGCCGGAGCATAGCGCAGCAGAGGTGGGTGATGAACCTTTGCTCTTGGCTGAGCGCAGCGGTTGCCCTGTGGTGGTCAGTCCAAATCGCGTCGCGGCAGCGCAGTTTTTATTGCAGCAATGCCCGCAGGTTGACTTGATTATCTCTGATGATGGCTTGCAACATTATGCGTTAGCGCGAGACATCGAAATTGTGTTAATTGATGGACAACGTGGTCTGGGGAATGGTTGGTTACTCCCGGCTGGGCCCCTGCGCGAGTTACCGTCACGACTGGCTCAGGTTGATCTGGTGATTGCGAACAGTGGTCAACAGCCGCTGGCAGATGGCAACATGAGCCTGAAAGCTCTGCAGGCTGTCCCTTTGCTGGCTGATGACATGGCTTTAGCACCAGATGCCAAAGTGGATCTTATCGCTGGAATTGGCAATCCTCAACGTTTTGAGCGTTCAGTGTTGCATGCCGGTTATCAAATTAATACGCGACATTTTCTAGCTGACCATCATCCTTTTAGTGCGTCTGATTTTATCGGTTTAACAGCACCGATTTTAATGACGGAAAAAGATGCGGTAAAATGCCGCGGCTTTGCACAAGCTGGTTGGTACTATCTGGCTGTTCAAGCGCAGCCAGATCCACGAGTAATCAGTAAACTGACTGAAAAATTATCCTTATTACGGAGTCAATATGGCTATTAATGTAGCACTTACCGATATTCTGGCTTGCCCAGTGTGTAAGGGTAAGTTGAAATATGACAAGCAAGCTGACAGGCTGATTTGTACTTTTGACAAACTGGCTTATCGATTAAGCAATAATATTCCGGTGTTATTGGCTGATGAAGCAACGCCACTTACTGCTGAAGAGTGTGAGCAATGGCGTTCATAGTTGTCATTCCGGCACGTTTTACCTCAAGTCGGTTGCCAGGTAAGCCTCTGGCAGATATTGCGGGTAAAACAATGATTGAAAGGGTGTACCGGCAAGCTAAACTCAGTGCCGCTGCTAGAGTGCTGGTGGCAACAGATGATGAGCAGGTTGCACAGGTTGTAACAAGCTTTGGTGGCGAAGTGTGTATGACCGCTGCCAGCCATCAATCAGGTACTGAACGTCTGGCTGAGGTCGTCACCCAGTTAGGCTTAACTGCTGACACCATTGTGGTTAATGTCCAAGGTGATGAGCCTTTTATTCCTCCGGTCATTATCAATCAGGTTGCAAGCAATTTGGCATCACAGCAAAAAGCCCGAATGGCGACCTTAGCCGTGCCCATATCGAACTTGGCCGAGATCAGCAACCCGAATGTGGTGAAAGTAGTTTGTGATCGAGATGATTATGCTTTGTATTTTAGCCGTGCGGCGATCCCTTTTGATCGCGACACTAAATTTAACAACGCTGTGTCTCAACATTATCGGCGTCATATCGGGTTATATGCTTATCGAGCTGGCTTTATACTCGATTATGTCGGCTGGCCAGCCTCTACGTTGGAGCAAATTGAAGCCTTAGAGCAGTTGCGGGTGCTTTGGCAAGGCGAAGCCATTCATGTCGCTACGGCGATTGAAGAACCTTTAGTTGGTGTTGATACGCCTGAAGATTTAGCACGTGCTATTCACTATGCCAAGCAGCATGCTTAACCTGTTGCAGATCGTGGCTGAAACAGCCGACTTTGTGGTATTGAACAAGCCGGCGGGTCTAAGTTTTCACTCTGACGATGGCCCCGGCTTGGTGGTGCAGGCCGAGCAGCAACTGGGCGAAAAACTTTACCCGGTTCATCGCCTAGATAAGATCACGTCAGGGCTCATTTTACTGGCAAAAAATAGCCTTGCCGCGGCAGAATTAACCCGACAATTTAGTCAAAGAGAGATCACTAAGTGCTATTTAGCGCTGAGTGAGCAGAAACCTACCAAAAAACAAGGTTGGGTAAAAGGCGATATGCAACCCGCTCGGCGAGGCGCTTGGCGATTAATGCATTCACAGCAGCAGCCAGCATTGACCTATCTGGTAAGCCAAGGTTACGAAAACTTACCTTTTCGAGCGTTTTTGTTAAGGCCTTATACCGGCAAAACGCATCAGCTACGGGTCGCATTAAAAAGTCTTGGCGCGCCGATTCTGGGTGATACGCTCTACGGTGGCAAAGCCAGCGATCGAGTTTATTTACATGCTTATGCCTTAGCTTTGGTATTTGCGGGGGTAAACTATGAGTTTAGTGTGTTACCAAATAAGGGGGCGGCTTTTGCTGCATTGCTCGCCTTAGGGTTACCTGAGCAGTGGCAAAATCCTTGGCAGTATGCATGGCCGGCATCGCCTTTCACTCCTCACGTCAACCCTTAGCTGCTAGCGCCTTCATCAGCCGCTTATAAAGTAATATTCAGGATCTTTATGTCAGATTTTTATACCCGTTTTGCTGGAATCAGCCGTTTATATGGTGCGAAAGCGCTAGAGAAATTCAAGCAATCTCATGTTGTGGTGATTGGTATTGGCGGCGTGGGAAGTTGGGCGGTTGAAGCGCTCGCGCGCTCAGGCATCGGTGAAATTACCCTCATTGATCTTGATGATGTTTGCGTGAGTAATATTAACCGCCAACTCCATGCTCTAACGGATACCATCGGCCAAGATAAAGTGGCTGTGATGGCAGAGCGCATTTTACAAATTAATCCTGAGTGTAAAGTTAATCAGGTTGCTGACTTTATTGCAGCAGATAACTTGTCTACTTTATTAAATGGTAAAGTGGATTATGTACTAGATGCGATTGATTCTGTTAAAGCCAAAGTCGCTGTTATCGCATGGTGCAAACGCAACAAAATACCCTTGATCACGACAGGTGGCGCTGGCGGCCAAGTTGATCCCACGCAAATTCAATTGGCTGATCTTACCCTAGCTTTTAACGATCCTTTGTTAGCCAAAGTTCGTAACATGTTACGTCGAGATTATCATTTTAGCCGCAATCCTAAGCGTCGTTTTGGCATAGATTGTGTTTTTTCCTCTGAGCAATTACGCTATCCACAAGCCGATGGCACGGTATGCCAGCAAAAACCGCTGCAAAACGCTGAGAGTCAGGGAGCTATGCGTTTAGATTGCAGTGGCGGCTTTGGTGCAACGACGGTAGTTACAGCCAGTTTTGGTTTTGCTGCCGTATCGCGATTATTATTGAAACTCCAGACGAAAGTATAAAGAGCCTCTTACTTCTGTTCAAGACGTTGCAAAATGTGCCTTTATGCGTAAAAGCATCGCAGTTAAACCATTACTGCGAGACTGGCTTAAATAAGGTTTTAAATTAAGCGCATCAAAGGCATGTTGCAAATCCATTTGCTTAAATTCTTGATCTGTTAAACCATTAACGAAAGACAGCATGATTGCTAGCAAGCCTTTAACAATACGTGCTTCACTGTCCATTAAAAAATAGTGTTTACCGGTGGTATGGTCGTGATAATGCATCAGCCATGCTCTGCTCTCACAACCCCTGACTAAATTTTCTGTATGTCGCATTTTTTCCGGTATACCAGGCAACTTTTTACCGAGCTGCATCAATAAACGGTATTTGCTTTGCCAATCGAGAGGTTGTTGTAGTGTTGGCAAATCATGTTGTCTGATGCTTGCCAAGGCGCTTGTCGTATCTTCTAAGAGCTGTTCCATGGTCATGCTGCCAGGATCTCCACTGCCTGAGCTAATGCCGTTAAACATTGCTCTACTTCTGAAATAAGGTTGTAAGGTGCAAAAGCAAATCTTACGGCTCCGGGTTGTTGTAACAGATCAAACAACGGCATAGTGCAGTGCAGTCCAGCCCGAACGGCGATCTGTTGCTCGTTAAGTAAGCTCGCTAAATCAGCGGGATGCTCACCTTCTACATTAAGCGTCAGGATCCCCGCATTATTTTCTAGCTTGGACAAAAGCACTATGCCAGGTATTTGTTGTAAACCATCATGAAAAGTCTTTAATAACAACCTTTTATAACTCTTTAATTGCTCAGCGTCAAACTGACTTAAAAACGCTATCGCTGCGGCTAAACCTATGGCACCTGCTATGTTGGGTGTGCCCGCTTCTAAACGCGCCGGTAACTTATTAAAGTGACTGCCAGCGAAACTGACAGATTCAATCATCTCACCCCCACCTTGCAACGGCGTTAACTGTTCTAGTAGCGCTTTCTTACCATACAATACGCCAATACCGGTAGGTCCATACAGTTTATGGGCGGAGAAACAATAAAAATCAGCCGTGAGTTGCTGCACATCTGGACGCTGCCAAGCAATACCTTGAGCACCATCAACGACCGTGATTGCTCCGGCATCTTTCGCTTCGCGCAGCATGTTTTCCAGAGGCAAAATAATCCCTAGCGTGTTGGAAACCTGAGTTAGACTGACAACTTTAGGGGATAGCGCTAACAATTTTTGATAGGCGTCAAGGTCAATTTGCAGGTCTGCACTTAGAGGAATCACATCGATAATTACGCCAAATCGCTGACAGTGTAATTGCCATGACACAATATTCGCATGATGTTCTAGAGCCGAGATAACTACTCTATCGCCTGGTTTTAGTACGGTATGCATTAGGCCAAAAGCGAGTTGATTTAATGCCGCTGTGGTGCCACTGGTAAAAATGATTTCGGCAACATCTGCGGCGTTCAGATAGTTTTTTACCGCTAAACGGGCATCTTCGTAAAGTGTAGTTGCCACTTGGCTTAACTGATGCGCGCCACGATGTACATTACTATTCTGTGCCCGATAAAAATGATCGGTTGCCTCGAGTACCGCCTTGGGTTTGTGTGTTGTGGCAGCATTATCGAGGTAAACCCAGTCGGGTTGATTAGCGAAAAAAGGAAAATGCTGACGAAAAGCGGCCGCGTTAAAATCCGACATACAAGCTCGATTTGGCAGTAAAGAAAAATCAGCCTGCTATTATGCCGAAAAAACGCTGATTAAGCGAGAGTAGGGTAGACAATACCCAGCCGAATAGTTCCATAAAAAAAGCGGCCTAAGCCGCTTTTGACGCTTAACAAAAATTAGTTTTTGCTTTCATAATCACGGGCGGTGTGGCCAGTGTAAAGCTGACGTGGACGGCCAATTTTATGACCTTTATCAGCTAGCATTTCGTCCCAATGTGAAATCCAACCGACAGTACGGGACATCGCAAAGATAACCGTAAACATGCTGGTAGGGATCCCAATAGCTTTTAGGATAATACCCGAGTAGAAATCCACGTTTGGATAAAGTTTCTTCTCAATGAAGTACGGATCTGATAGCGCAATACGCTCAAGCTCCATTGCCACATCTAACAATGGGTCTTTGATGTTTAGCTCTTTCAATACTTCGTGACAGGTTTCGCGCATCACTTTGGCACGAGGGTCAAAGTTTTTGTAGACGCGGTGGCCAAAGCCCATTAAACGGAAGCTGTCATTTTTGTCTTTCGCACGAGCAACAAATTCAGGGATGCGATCTACAGAGCCAATTTGTTGTAACATTTTTAAACAGGCTTCGTTGGCACCGCCATGCGCAGGGCCCCATAAAGACGCAATACCTGCGGCGATACAAGCATAAGGGTTAGCACCAGAAGAACCGGCTAAACGCACCGTAGAGGTTGACGCATTTTGCTCATGGTCCGCGTGTAACATAAAGATCCGGTCCATTGCCTTAGCTAGAACTGGACTTACGTTGTACTGTTCTGCGGGTACTGAGAACATCATATGTAGGAAGTTTTCAGAATAGCTAAGTTCGTTTCTAGGGTAAACGAAAGGCTGTCCCACTGTATACTTGTACGCCATTGCTGCAATAGTGGGCAGTTTAGCGATCAAGCGGTGAGCACTACGAGTACGCTGCTGCGGATCATTAATATCTAAGTCTGAGTGATAGAAAGAAGACATTGCCCCAACCACGCCACACAACATTGCCATTGGGTGCGCATCTACACGGAAGCCTTGAAAAAATGCTGCGATTTTTTCATGCACCATTGTGTGCCGAGTGATCGTATTAACAAAGTCTTCATATTGAGCTTGAGACGGTAACTCACCTTCCAGCAGTAAGTAACAGGTTTCCAAATAATTGGATTTTTCTGCCAGTTGCTCGATAGGATAGCCACGATGCAGTAATACGCCGTTGTCACCATCAATGTAAGTAATCTTTGATTCACAAGAACCGGTAGACATAAAACCCGGGTCAAAGGTGAAATAGCCCTGTTGCCCGAGAGTACGAACATCGATTACGTCAGTGCCTGCCGAGCCAGAGTAGATTGGTAACTCAAAAGTTTTACCATCAATCTGTACGACGGCCTTTTTATCTGCCATTGGATTTCTCCTATTGTTGTATTATCGGAAATTAGGGGTTTGACCTATTCTACTCGCAAACCACACCTTAAAGTCAATTCTAAAGACTAATCGATTAATAAGTATTCGACTCTAGTCGTATTGCCGTCGCCGTTAAATGCTGTAAATTTCCATCTGCGGAATTTTCCGTTTAAAACCAAACAAAAATTGTAATAGCGATTCATGAAATATATACTATCGGCGGCGTAAAAACAGTTCACATCCCCAAAGTTTTTTTGCTGAACCAGCTTTAGCAAATTGGAGTATACTGCATAGGGTTGTGGCTGTTTCTACAGCAACAATAATGACAACTACGCTCTACACGGGCATCGATAGGCAAGACACTGTGAAAAAGCAAAGACCAATAAATCTCGATTTATCGACAATCTCTCTACCTGCGACTGCCAAAGCCTCAATCATTCATCGGGTGACCGGTGTTGCAATGTTCTTCGCGCTGCTGTTTGTAATTTGGGCATGGGCGACGTCATTGCAAAGTGCGGAAGGTTTTGACTACGTGAAGTCCTTGTTAAATTCACATTTAGCGAAATTTATCGCTTGGGGCACTATCACGGTACTGATTTACCACCTGATTGGCGGCATTCGTCATTTGATTATGGATATGGGGCATTGGGAAGAGCTGGATTCTGGCAACCTAAGCGCCAATATCACTATCGGATTGTGGATTGTGTTAGCCGTTTTAGCAGGAGTATGGTTATGGTTCTAAATCAAGCAAGCCTGAAACGCGATGGTGTTCAGGATTATGTTTCGCTACGTGCTTCAGCTATCGTGCTGGCGCTGTATAGCTTATTTATTTTAGGTTTCTTCCTGTTTACGCCGGAAGTGACTTTTGAAGTCTGGCAAGGTTTATTTTCAAACCTATTTATTAAAGTGTTTACTTTACTAGCCCTGATCTCTATCGCTATCCATACTCGTATAGGTTTATGGCAGGTACTCACTGACTACATTAAATGCGCTAAATTGCGTGGGGTGTTGCAGTTTGTTCTGTACGTCATTGCCTTTGGATATGTGGCAGTCGGTTTATTTGTGTTGTGGGGTGCTTAAGTGAATATTCCAGTAAGAGAATTTGATGCCATTGTTATTGGTGCGGGCGGCGCGGGTATGCGTGCAGCACTACAAATTACACAATCAGGTTTAACCTGTGCGTTATTATCAAAAGTGTTCCCAACCCGTTCACACACCGTATCTGCGCAAGGCGGTATCACGGTTGCATTAGGAAACAGCCACCCAGATAACTGGGAATGGCATATGTTTGATACCGTTAAAGGTTCAGACTACATCGGTGACCAAGACGCGATTGAATACATGTGTAAAACTGGCCCTGAAGCTATCACTGAGCTTGAGAACATGGGCTTACCATTTTCACGTTTTGAAAATGGTCGGGTTTATCAGCGTCCTTTC
>CAZNXI010000024.1:0-26940 GCA_964577005.1 uncultured Rheinheimera sp. | reverse complement strand
GGTCCTAAGATGGCAACGATAATAATAGCGAGCAAAAGCGAAGGTATCGTCAGGATAAGATCGAGTAAGTGATTAAAAAAACTCGACTTCATCCCTCTGCTCATTCCTGCAAGCGCACCGAGAGCTAACCCTGCTAACAAGCTGGCAAACACGGTTAATAAGGCCAAACCAAAAGTGTAGGTTGTACCTTTTAGCATACGCGATAATAAATCTCGGCCAAGATCATCGGTACCAAAAGGATATTGTACTAAGCCTTGTGCCGCCCAAGAGGGCGGTAACAACAGTAGGCTATCATTTTGGAAATAAGGATCATGCGGAGAAATAAAAGGGGCGAGCAGACTTAACAGTAAGAAACTTGCAAATAATATCAAGCCAAATAAAGCACTATGTTGCCTAGCAAATTCGCGCCATAACTGCGCTATTGGCGAGCGATTGTTTTCTTCAAAGTACAGCCTGAACTTAGCCATGTTAATATTTCCTGGCCAATGGATTGAACACGGTGTGTAAAATTTCGGTAAGCATATTGATGGTGATAACTAAGGTTGAAATGACCATTAACCCCGCTTGAATGGCCGGGAAATTGCGCTGATAAATGCTGTCAATAAGCCAGCGACCAATACCAGGCCAGGAAAAAATCACTTCGGTTAGCATGGCCAAGGTGATCAGAGCGCTAAACTGTAAACCAACCTGTCGAATGACGGGCAGTAATGCATTGCGCAAGCCATGTCGATACAGTACCTGTACTCGGTTTAGTCCTTTCGCTTTGGCGGTTTTTATATAGTTTTGCTCCCAAACGTCTAGCATTGCGTCACGCACAAAGCGAATCATGACGGTGGTTGGGTAGGTTGCCAAAACCAGCATTGGTAATGCCAAATGACGAACCGCATCCCATAAGGCGGCTTGTTGATAGCTGACATCCGCTAGCAAGATATCTAAAAGCATAAAACCCGTAACGGTAGGAATTTCAAATAACACGCCTAGGCGGCCGCCGGAGGGAAACCATCCAAGCGTGACGGAGAAAAACATAATTAACAACAACGCCCACCAAAAAATTGGTAAGGAATAGCCAACTAAAGCCATAGCCGAAATACTCTTACCGATGACACCCTCTGGCTTTATGGCGGCCAAAATGCCCAGAGGCACACCCAGCATAAAAGACAGTAGAAGGGCATAGGCGGTTAGCTCCAGAGTGGCAGGTAATACGGCCCAAACTTCGTTAAAAAGCGGTTGCTGGCTGGCGAAAGATAATCCCCAATCACCTTGGAAAATTCGACCGAGAAAAGCAAAATACTGCGCTCGGTAACTGTCATCTAGTCGAAACTCTAGGATAAGTTGTGCGCGCACTTCCGCATTGATGTAACGTAAGCCACTAAAATTTTGCAGTGGATCGCCAGGGAACAGATAGCCGAGGCTAAATGCAAATAGACTCAAACCAAATAAAACCGTGCCAAGCAAGAATAAGCGGCGCAATAAAAAAACAATCATGGTGCTACCCGCCTAGCTTCAAACAGGCTAATACCGCCATAAGGATTAATGACGACACCCTCCACATTAGCATTAATTGCTTGAAAACGTTGCGAGTGTGCTAAAGCAACCAGGGGTTTTGCTTTGTGCAGATAATGTTGAGCTGCCACATAATAAGTGCGACGCTGCTGTTGATCTACCGTACTTAGCGCTTGCTGGAGTAATTGATCGAACACGGGATCACACCAATGCGCGCGGTTACTGCCACTATCCGCAGCGGCGCAGCTAAGTAAAGGGCGAAAGAAATTATCAGGATCAGCGTTATCCGCCGACCAGCCAATTAATACGGAGTCGTGTTCACCAGCAGATAATTTTCGTCTAAAAGCATTCCATTCATAACTGACGATATTTGCTTTGATGCCCACCTGTGCGAGATCGGCTTGCATAAGCTCGGCCATTTTTAAAGCGTTTGGATTGTATAAGCGTTGGACGGGCATCGCCCAAATATCCATACTAAATCCTTGGCTCAACCCGGCTTCAGCCAATAACAGACGTGCTTGCTCTGGATTGTATTCTGCAGCCGGTAGTTCACTCGCGAAAGCCCAGGAGGTGGGCGGCAGAATGCTTTTTGCTGCAGTAGCTTGATCAAAATATACTGCTTGTAAAATAGCGCTATGGTTAATGGCTAAGGCCAAAGCTTGACGTACTTTAATCTGATCAAAAGGCACTTTTTTGGTATTAAAAGCCCAGAACCCCACATTCATGCTGGTGCTTTCCTGCACTTTCACATCTGGACGTTCGGTAATTAGAGAGAGTTCTGCTAAACGTGGAAAAGCCACAATATCACATTCATGGGTCAGCAGCTTTGCCATTCGTCGCGCATTATTGGGCACGATATCAAACACCAATTGTTCCATAGCCGCTTGGCCACGCCAGTAAGTAGGGTGACGATAAAGACGGACTAACACATCCTTTTGGTATTCTTTAAAACGAAAGGGGCCTGTCCCTATCGGGCGACTATCTAACAGAGTCGTTGTACCAGCAGCCAACATCGTCGCAGCATATTCTGCAGAAAGCATGGCCGCAAAGTCGGTAGCCAGATTAGACAAAAAAGAACTATCGGGTCGCGACAATGTAAAGCGGACTTGATAAGGGGATATGGCTATAACATCCTCCACCAGGTTAGCCCAATCCACACTTTGAAAGTAAGGATAGATGCCGCCCCCTAGAAAATGATAGGGATGACTAGGATCCATAATACGTTTAAAGGTAAAAGTAACATCATCGGCATTGAAATGTCGGCTAGGCGTAAAGTAGTGGGTCGAGTGAAAGCTAACATTTTGCCGTAACATAAAATCATAAGTTATACCGTCAGTCGAGCGTTGCCAGGATATCGCCAGCCCAGGCCGAAGTTCACCGCTTTGCGCATCAATATCCAATAAACGGTCGTAAAGTTGCTGACTGACAATATCAATAGTGGTGCCTGAGGTGACCCGTTGTGGGTTAAAACTCTCGGGTGACCCTTCGGCGCAATAAACTAAACCGCTACGAATATTTTCAGGTAATTCCTGCTGGCAAGCACTCACCCCTAACAACGCCAAGATCAGGAAAAAAACGTTTTGTTTCACTGCTGACTGTCCAGTAATTGATATTTTTTCATATAGCCTCGCAACTGATGATAGGTTAATCCTAACATATCAGCGGTTTTTTTCTGATTATACTGGTTAGCGGCCAATGCTTGCTTAATTAAATTGATCTCAAAATCTTGCGAAAGTGTTTTAAATCGGGTGTATTGATCATGCTCGCGGGTGCTGGTGTTGCCGGTGGCGTAATGGCAGTTGTCATAACTTCACTGCTGGAAGGACTCGGTTGCTTTAATGACATACGTATCCTTTTTTGTGGGCGAAACGCTGATTCAAAAGGATCAAGCTGAATATGATGTACCGGCACGTAGGCATTGTTATTACGGTAAACCGAGCGTTCTACCACATTTTTTAACTCTCGCACATTACCGGGCCAATCATAGTCCAGTAAGGTTCGTTTGGCTTTATCGCTAAAACCGCTAAAGAGTTCTAAGCCTAACTCACGTGCCATGTTAATGGCAAAATGCTCAGCCAGTTGTAAAATGTCTTCACGGCGTTCACGCATTGGTGGTAGGGTAATGACATCAAAAGCTAAACGATCTAATAAATCTGCCCGAAATTCACCTTGCTCTGCCATCGAGGGAAGATCTTCATTGGTGGCGCAGATCAAGCGAACATCTACCCGAATGGGCCTGCTGCCACCAACGCGTTCAAATTCACCGTATTCGATTACTCTTAATAACTTCTCTTGCACCATCGGTGGCGTATTGGCTAACTCATCTAAAAATAGGGTGCCGCCACTGGCACGTTCAAAGCGTCCTTCATGGCGTTTAGAGGCGCCGGTGAATGCCCCTGCTTCGTGACCAAATAACTCACTTTCCAACAAATTTTCGTTCAATGCGGCACAGTTTAGTGTTTGATACTGCTGATCCCAGCGTTTTGATAAAAAATGTAGACGCGCAGCGATCAGTTCTTTACCTGTACCGCGCTCGCCAATAATCAAGACCGGCTTATCTAAAGGCGCCAGTTGTGACACTTGGTCTAATAC
Organism: uncultured Rheinheimera sp.; assembly: GCA_964577005.1. Lineage (GTDB taxonomy): Bacteria > Pseudomonadota > Gammaproteobacteria > Enterobacterales > Alteromonadaceae > Alishewanella. The sequence goes on along the minus strand of CAZNXI010000024.1, from coordinate 22,845 downwards.
ATTTAAAAAACTGTTGGCTTGGCCAATAAGATTGTCTTGTTGATACTTACGGTTCATAGCGACTACAAGTTAGTGGAATTTGCTAATAAGTAGTGTATTTCATAATGCCGCTTGGTGACAGTAAAATTATTAAAATAAATTAAATTGATAATAATCAATGCCATATGTTCTTTTTGTCAAGTTGGCAAGAAAACTGAATAAGCTTAGGTGTCTATGACATACTAATCAATTAAGAGGTAACTATTATGGGTATTTTTTCACGCTTTTCCGATATCGTGAACTCTAATTTAAATGCCTTACTGGATAAGGCTGAAGATCCGGAGAAAATGGTCCGTTTGATCATTCAGGAAATGGAGGATACCTTAGTAGAGGTGCGTTCATCCTCTGCCAAAACCATCGCCGAGAAAAAGGAATTACAACGTCTAGTAAGCCGTTTAGAAGAAGAAACCGCTGATTGGCAGGCCAAAGCCGAGCTGGCGCTGTCTAAAGAGCGCGACGATTTGGCACGGGCGGCATTAATTGAGCGGCAAAAAGCGGCGGATCAAGCTGCAGCGGTAAATCGCGACATTGCTAATTTAGATGAACATATTAGTAAGCTGCAAGACGAAGTTGGGCAATTGCAGGAGAAATTGGCTGATGCGAAAGCGCGGCAAAAGAGTATGTTGATGCGCCAGCAAACAGTGGCCAGTCGCTTAGAAGTAAAGAAAACGCTAGATAGCAATAGAATCAATGATGCGATGTATAAGTTTGAGCGTTATGAGCAGAAAATTGATTCGTTAGAAGCACAAGTCGAATCTTATGATTTAGGGAAGAAAAGCTTAAAAGATGAGTTTGCGGAGTTAGCGGCGCAAGATAAGATTGATACTGAACTGGCTGCGTTAAAAGCGAAAATGCAAAAGCAAAGTAATGAGGACAAAGACGCCTAAGGGCGTCTTTACTAAGAAGGATTAAACCATGGATATTCATGAGCTTATTTTTGTGCCCTTGATCTTGTTTATGATCTTTGTGGCACCGTTATGGGTGGTAATGCATTACCGCAGTAAAAATAAAATCAAGCAAGGCCTAAGTGATAGCGAGCTGAATCAGTTAAATGACTTGACGCTAAAAGCGGAAAAAATGGCCGATAGAATTAAAACGTTGGAAGCCATTCTGGATGCGGAAAGCCCTAGATGGAGGACGCAGCATGATCAATAAAAAACGCGAGCTGTTGCGAGATGACGAAAATGGCAAGATTGCCGGTGTCTGCGCAGGGATAGCCGATTATTTCGGCTGGGAGCTTTGGTTAGTGCGTATTATTACCGTATCAGCCTTTTTCCTAGGTGCCGGTGGCCTTGTTTTTGTCTTGTATATTGCGGCCTGGGTGGTTCTGGAAAAAAAGTCGAAGGCAGTTGATACCTTTGGAGCAACCAAGAGCTCAGATCCCTATACTGATAAACCTGTAGAGTTAAAAACGCGCGTGTGGCAACGTGGCGAGTCACCCAAGCAAGCGTTACAACATCTTAATCATCAGTTTAATAGTATGGAGCTCAAGCTACGTGATATGGAACGGCATGTCACATCCAGTCGTTTTCAACTCAGCCGTGAATTTAACAAACTTTAACTGACTTTTTAAGGAATCAGGAAGCAATGAGCTGGTTAGAGGAAATTCAGTATCAGAGCCGCCAGCTGGGTAATCGCGCGCTGGATCGACATTTACGACTGGGTGTAACTGGGCTAAGCGGGGCTGGCAAAACCGCTTTTATCACGTCTTTGGTGCATCAGTTAACCTTGGGCGATCAGCCGCAACATTTACCGTTTTTTGCGGTCGTGCAACAAGGGCGTTATTTAGGGGGCCGTTTAGCCAGCAGTCAACCGCTGGCCTTGCCCCGTTTTCCTTATGAGCATAATTTACAGTATCTTTTGCAGCAACCCGCAGCCTGGCCACCGTCTACTACTGGTTGGAGTCAGCTGAATTTAACCCTAAGGTACAAACCCCAACTGGGTTTACGGGCACGATTACAGAACCACAGTGAGTTGCAATTGGAACTGGTAGACTACCCCGGTGAGTGGTTACTCGACTTGCCGATGTTGCAGCAAGATTATCAGCAATGGTCAGCATTTTGCTGGCAATTATTCCGCCAGCCACATCGTAAAGCACTCAGTGAGTCTTTTGCCACCTTACTGCAGCAAACAGATTTAAATGATATTAGTGAGCTGCAATTGCAGCGCCTAACAGAAGCTTACAGCACCTTACTGCAACAGTTTCGGCAAAGTGCAGGGACCTACCTGCATCAACCCGGTCGCTTACTGGTGCCTGGCGAATTGGCTGAGGCGCCGATGCTACAGTTATTCCCACTGCTACCTGAACAAATGCATGACGCCAGCCCGTTATTGCAACGTTTAACTGCCCATTATCGCAGTTATTGTGAGTATGTGATTACGCCTTTTTACAAGCAGCATTTCTCTCGTTTGGATCGGCAAGTCGTGTTAGTGGATTGTCTATCGGCACTGAATGCGGGGTATGCTGCCATGCAGGAGTTACAACAGGCTCTGGGCCTGATTATGCAGAGTTTTCGATACGGCCCGGCGAGTTTACTGGGCAGATTGTTTCAACCTCAGATCAGTAAAGTCCTGTTTGCTGCCAGTAAGGCGGATCATGTCACCCCAGAGCAGCACAAAGCCCTAACGTTGTTATTGCAGCAATTGTTACAGCAGCCAATAAAGCACAGCCATTATGCCGCGGCGAGCAGCGAGGCGATGGCGCTGGCGGCCATTCGGGCAAGCACTTCCGGCTTTGTTGAGCAACATGGTCAAAAATATCCCTGTATTAGCGGGCGAGAGCTAGGTGCGGCCGCGCCGGTTACGTTGTTTCCAGGTGATGTCCCGGCAAGTTTGCCTGATGCCGCCTTGTTTGAGCGTCATCCTTTCCAATTTCCCGCATTGGCACCGTTAGCGCTGAGCATGCAGCAGCCCTTACCGCATGTGCGGATGGATCATGCCTTAGAGTTTTTACTAGGAGATAAACTGCGATGAGCGATCTCAAACCGGCGCAGCGGTTTGCTGCGGCAACACCGCCAACGGACCCTAGTCTGTCCGAACAGGCCAAATTGCAGCAGCGCCAGCAATTTGCTAATGCAGACTTTGCTGCTGATACGATAACGGATAGCGCAGCACCGCGAGCAAGACGCAGTCTGTTGTGGTCTCTGCTCATGCTGGCGCTGCTATTGATAATACTGCTTGGACTATGGCAATGGGGCCAGTGGTTACAGCAAAGTTGGCAGCAGGGCGTGTTCTTTGCACTTTTGTCGAGCCTATTCAGTCTCGTGATGCTGACGTTACTGCTTATGCTTAGTTGGCGCGAGTGGCGCTTGTGGCGCCGTCTTAAATTAAACCAACAATGGCAACAGCAAGCTAGCCGTATTGCACAAAGTGTGCAGTTTGGTGAAGCGCAGGCACTATGCGACAGTATTTTACAGGTGATGCCCGTTAACAGTGCCTTGACTGCTGCGGCTGAACAATGGCGTCAAGCGGTTACCGCTGAGCATAGTGATCAGGAACAATTACAATTATTCGATCGCCTCGTGCTAACGGAGGTTGATAAAAAAGCACAGCAACTTATTTGGCGAGCCAGCACCGATAGCAGCTTAGCTGTGGCAATTAGTCCTTTTGCGTTGGCCGATATGTTGCTGGTGACTTGGCGTAGTAGCAGAATGCTAAGAGAACTCGCTGAATTGTATGGCGCACCCATGGGACAATTGCGCAGTCTAGCCATGTTAAAGCGGGCCTTAGCGGCGCTGCTGTGGACGGGGGGCTCAGAGCTGGCGCTGGATATGGCAGGCGACGTGCTTAGTAGTGAACTAACTGCCAAGCTATCAGCTCGAGCCGGGCAGGGCATTATTGCTGGCTTATTGGTAGCGCGCTTGGGCTATCTGGCGCAACAGCAATTGCGCCCCTTACCACTTGCTGCGGCGCAAAAACTGAATTTTAGCGATTTAAGTAAAGCACTCGTTGGGCGTTTTAATACTGCCGCGAATACTGACAATAAAAGCTGACAGTTTTGCCGAAGGAATTTTGATTATTACAGACAGCAAGCCGTCTGGCTTGCTTCCAAATTTTTACTTTTCTGCTATTGCTGTAAAGGAGTTATCGAGTAACCTTTTACGGTAGACATTATGACAAATAATAATAACAAACACCCTGAAACACTTTGTATCCATGCAGGTAAAACCAAGCAGCCTTATGGGGCGCTTAGTACGCCTTTATACCAAACCTCTACCTTTGTATTTGATAATGCAGAGCAAGGTGCAGCGCGTTTTGCCGGCGATGAGGCAGGGTATATTTATACCCGCTTAGGTAATCCTACGACCCGGGAGCTGGAGTTGAAAGTGGCCGCTCTAGAAGGTATGGCGGATGCGGCAGCAACGGCCACAGGCATGGGAGCCGTTGCCGCTGCAACCATGGCGTTTTTACAGCAGGGCGATCATTTGGTGGCAGCAAATACGCTGTATGGTTGTAGTTTTGCTTTATTCAGCCATCAGTTTAGCCGTTATGGTATCGAGGTCAGCTTTGTGGATATGACTGATCATGCGGCAGTGCGTGCGGCTATTAAACCCAATACCAAAATGCTGTTTGCTGAAACGCCGATTAACCCTAGTTTAGTGGTGCTAGATTTAGCATTTCTGTGTGGGCTTTGTCAGCAGCATGGCATCTTGTCGGTGATCGACAATACCTTTATGACGCCTTTATTGCAGCAACCGGCAAAATTTGGTGCGGATATCGTGATCCACAGTGCCACCAAGTATCTGAATGGCCATGGCGATGTTGTGGCCGGCATTATTGTTGCCGATGCCGAGAAGATTAATACGATAAAACTAACCACCTTAAAAGATATGGGTGCAACCATTAGCCCGCATGATGCCTGGCTGATTATCCGTGGTTTAAAAACCTTATCGGTACGCTTACAGCGTCATTGTGATAATGCCCAGCAGGTAGCTGAGTTCTTAGCGGCGCATCCTGCGGTAGCAACAGTGCATTATCCTGGCTTACCAAGTCATCCTGGCTATCGTTTTATCGGTAAACAAATGAAAGCGGCCGGTGGCGTATTGGCCTTCGAATTAAAAGCCGATTTGGCGCAAAGTCGGCAGGTGATCAATCGCTTTCAACTTTTTAGTTTAGCCGTGAGCCTGGGGGATGCCGAATCCTTGGTGCAGCATCCCGCTTCCATGACGCACAGCCCTTATACCGCAGAAGAGCGCGCTGCAGCTGGGATTAGTGATGGTTTGATTAGGCTATCAGTTGGCTTGGAGCATATTGACGATATCGTGGCCGATTTACAGCAAGCGCTGAGTATTCTGCCGCTAAGCAGTGCAGTGACCAAGGTTGCAGCGCTGCCAGCGTAATGAGCTTTGTAATTTATACTTTACAGTTTCCGCACAGGGTTTTCGTCGTGCTGGGATTAACTCCCAGCCTACGATCAACTAGTATCCGAAACATTGCAGCCGATAACCTTATAAAAATAACATCGGTAGTGTTGCGGAACGTTCCGCCTTGTTCAGAACAACAGGTAGTGTATGACTAAGTCCAGTAAGTATGTGTCGCGCCAGTCGGACGCCAATGGGGTAATCCACTGGAGCGACGAAGAAAATCAGATATGGCATGAGCTTATAACTCGTCAGCTTGGGGTGATTGAAGGTAAAGCCTGCACAGAGTTTATGGCGGGGTTGCAAAAACTGCAATTACCACAAGATCGCATTCCGCAGTTAGCGGAAGTTAGTTCAGTGTTAAAGGCGACGACAGGTTGGGAATGTGCAGAAGTCCCAGCTCTGATCAGTTTCGATAAGTTTTTCGAGTTACTTGCCAACAAACGTTTCCCAGTGGCTACCTTTATTCGCAGCCGTGAAGAGTTTGACTATTTACAAGAGCCAGATATTTTTCATGAAATCTTTGGCCACTGCGCTATGTTAACGCACCCAGCTTTTGCCGAGTTTACCCATGCGTATGGTAAATTAGGTTTAGCCGCCAGCAAGCAAGATCGGGTTTACTTAGCTCGTTTATATTGGTTCACCATCGAGTTTGGCTTACTTAATACGGCTGATGGTTTACGCATATATGGCGGTGGTATTTTATCCTCTCCTGGGGAAACAGTGTATGCGTTAGGTTCAGAGTTGGCTGAGCGGCAGCCATTTAGTGCGCTTGAAGTATTAAGAACGCCTTACCGAATAGATATTATGCAGCCAATCTACTTTATGTTGAATCAAATCGATGAGCTATTCGATGTCTCTCGATTAGATATTATGGCTTTAGTTGAACAAGCCAAAGCCTTAGGTTTGCATGCGCCGAAATTCCCCCCAAAAGAACGTAAAGCAAGTTAGGATAGAAGTATGACTGAGTTAACTAAAATGCAATGTGAGGCATGTCGTGCAGATGCGCCAAAAGTGTCTGATGCTGAATTGCCAGAGCTGATGCGGCAAATTCCAGACTGGGTACCGATTGTTCGTGACGGTGTTTTACAGTTAGAGCGTATTTATAAGTTTAAAAATTTCAAACAAGCCTGGGCTTTTCATCACAAAGTTGCAGAAATGGCCGAAGTGGAAGGGCATCATCCTGCGTTGTTGCTTGAATGGGGAAAGTTAACGGTCACCTGGTGGTCGCACTCCATCAAAGGTCTGCATAAAAACGATTTTATTTGTGCGGCTAAAACCGATGCCTTGTTAGCTGAATAAGGCCTCCTTTTCTGGCAGACTGTTCGGTCTGCCAGAAATTTGTTCATATATCTTTACAAAAGTACTGGTCTGTTACGCGCGCTATACCGTATTATGCTGCATCTGTTCAGCCAAAGGTGTAGGGCGGTTATGCGTTTAGAAATTCTTTGTCAAAATCGGCTGGGATTAGCTCAGGAAGTGCTCAATATTCTGGTTAGTTACCAGCTAGATCTCCGTGGTATCGAAGTCGATCCCTCATTAAATAAAATCTATGTGTCATTTCCTACGGTTAACTTTGAAAAGTTTCAGGAGTTAATGGCAAAGATGCGTCGTATTAGTGGGGTAGAAGATGTGAAAACGACCGCTTTTATGCCTTCAGAGCGCGAGCACAACGAGCTACTGACCTTGTTAAGGACCTTGCCTGACGGTCTCATTGCCATCGATATCAAAGCCAATGTTACGGTAATTAATGATGCGGCGCTTGAAGCGCTCTCTGTCGCCAGAGAAGAGATTGCGGGACAATCTTTACAAAGTATGGTGAAAGGCTTTAATTTTTTGCGTTGGCTGGAAGGTGAAGATGTGCTGGCGCAAACACGTCGTTTTGAAATTCATAATAAACGCTTTGTCGCGGATATTTTGCCGGTGATGGTGCCAGACGAGAATGGCAACGAAATTCTGGCTGGCGCGGTCATTAATTTAAAATCTGAAAGTCGCTTAGGTCAGCACATGATTGCTTTTAAAAAAGGTGATCAAGAAGGTTTTAGCAATATACAAGCCAGCAGTAATGCGATGCGCAAAGTGGTGCGCGAGGCTAAACGCATGGCGCAGTTAGATGCGCCCATTTTGATTATGGGCGAAACGGGTACCGGGAAAGAGCTATTGGCCCGGGCTTGCCACGCAGCAGGTAGCAGGCATACCAAACCTTTTTTAACCGTACCCTGTGCTTCTATGCCGGATAACGTGGCCGAGTCAGAGTTATTTGGGTATGGGCCCAATGCTTTTCCCGGCTCCGCAGAGGGCAAAAAAGGCATTTTCGAGCAAGCAAACGGCGGCACGGTGTTTCTAGATGAAGTAGGAGAAATGTCACATCAACTACAAACAAAGTTGTTACGCTTTTTGCAAGATGGCAGTTTCCGCCGGGTTGGTGAAGAGCAAGAAGTTCGGGTTGATGTGCGGGTACTTTGTACCACACAAAAGGACTTGCCTACCATGGTGCAGGAACACAAGTTTCGCGAAGATCTGTTTTATCGGCTAAATGTACTCACGCTAAATTTGCCACCTTTGCGTGAGCGTAAACAAGATGTCGTGCCACTGGCCGAGTTTTTTATTGCGCGTTATGCCGCAAGGTTGGGACGTAAAGCGCCGAAGCTGACCGAAAGCTGTGGTAATTTTCTGCAACAATATCCGTGGCCTGGAAATGTGCGGCAGTTAGAGAATGCGTTGTATCGGGCTGTTACGTTGCTGGATGGTAGCGAGCTGGATAAGCATCATTTACAACTGCCAAGTTACACCAGTGACTTTGGTTATTTAGAGCAAGATTTTGATGGTACCCTTGATGAAGCAGTAAAACACTTTGAAGCTAACTTGTTACGCAAGTTGTTCCCTGCCTATCCAAGTTCGCGGCAATTGGCAAAAAAGCTTGGTTTAAGCCATACCGCAGTAGCGAATAAGCTGCGTGATTACGGTATTAATCGGAAGAGTGTAAAAATTTAAATACGCTTTTGTGCTAAAAGTTATACTTTAGAAAGGCCGTCAGCCTTAGTTGACGGCCTTTCTGCTTGAATCTGGCGGAAAACTCGGTTTTTGTATGGCTTCTTGTACATTTTTGCTGAAGCAGTACAGCAAAGTTGTTACGCGGTCAGATCTTCCTTTTTTATGGCGCTAGCGCATGATATCGCTAACGAAAAGCAAATTGCTTCAATAATAAAACAGGAGTAGAGCAATGACCGATCATATTAATCCACTAGGAACCGATGGTTTTGAGTTTGTAGAATATACTGCCGCAGACGCTGTGGGTATTCAGAAACTTAAAGACTTATTTTCTTCGCTAGGTTTTACCGAGGTGGCACAACACCGCTCCAAGCAGGCATGGCTTTACAAGCAAGGTGATATCAATTTTATCATTAATGCTGAACCAAATTCACAAGCAGAAGAATTTGCCCGCAAGCATGGTCCGTCGGTTTGTGCTATGGCCTTTCGGGTAAAAGATGCTGCTGAGGCCTTAAAACACGCCTTGGCTAATGGCGCTAAAGAATATAAAAACCAAATTGGGCCAATGGAGCTAAATATTCCAGCCGTTTATGGCATTGGTAGTAGCTTACTGTATTTTGTTGATCGTTACGGTGCCAGCTCCGTTTATGATATCGACTTTAAGTACTATGATAACTGGCAGGTCGAGATGGCCAAGCACGGTGTTGGTTTAGAAGTACTGGATCATCTAACGCACAATGTGATGCGTGGCAATATGAATTTATGGTCAGGCTTCTATGAAAATATCGGTAATTTCCGGGAAATTCGCTATTTTGACATTGAAGGCAAATTAACTGGCCTAGTCTCACGCGCAATGACAGCCCCATGCGGTAAAATCCGTATTCCAATTAATGAATCTTCTGATGATAAATCACAAATTGAAGAATTTATCCGTGAATACAATGGTGAAGGTATTCAGCATATTGCTTTAACTACCGAAGATATTTACCAAACCGTGCGCACTTTACGCGAACGTGGTATGGAGTTTATGCCAACACCAGAAACCTATTACAACAAAGTTAATGCTCGGGTAGAAGGCCATACCGAAGACTTAGATCAACTACGTGAATTGCGAATTTTGATTGACGGTGCACCAATGAAAGATGGTATCTTGCTGCAAATCTTTACCAAGACAGTGATTGGCCCGGTGTTCTTTGAAATTATCCAGCGTAAAGGTAACGAAGGCTTTGGCGAGGGTAACTTTAAAGCCTTGTTTGAATCTATTGAAGAAGATCAAATTCAGCGCGGAGTATTAAATAATGCGTAAATGGGCATCGTTTCCACTAAAGGAAGGTGATGTATCACGGCAGGCGCATGCCGATTTCCCCGAGCAAGGTATTTACGAGCGGGAAGCTGGCCGTAGCGGCTTTTTTGGGCCGGCTACTCACTTTCATCATCGCCATGCACCAACAGGTTGGAGCGATTGGCAAGGTCCACTAAGACCGCGTTTATTTGATTTTAACGCCTTAGCGGATGTCAGCACCCAATCGCCTTGGGCCGTACCTTCGTTATTACACAATGCTCATTGTAAATTCCGGACTTGGCGTTTAACCGAAAACATGACTCGGCTGGCGCGAAATGCGGATGGCGATGAGTTGCTGTTTATTCATGAAGGCAGCGCTGAACTGTATTGCGATTACGGGCATTTAACGCTGAAAGACGGCGATTATGTCGTTATTCCGCGTTCGACCATGTGGCGCTTAGAACCACTAGAGCCGTTGTTTGTGGTATTGATTGAAGCGACAAATGATAGCTATCAACTGCCCGAAAAAGGCTTAGTGGGTAATCATGCTATTTTCGATCCCGCTATGTTGGACACACCGAAAATTGATGCCGCTTTTCAAGCGCAATACAGCGAGCAAACTTGGCAGGTTGAGGTGAAACGGCATAATCAGGTATCGGTGATAACCTATCCTTACAATCCGTTAGATGCAATTGGCTGGCATGGTGATTTAGCCGTAATGCGCATTAATTGGCGTGATATTCGGCCTTTGATGAGTCATCGCTACCATTTACCCCCTTCGGCTCACACGACCTTTGTCGCACAGCGTTTCGTGGTATGTACTTTTGTACCAAGGCCTATTGAGAGCGATCCTGGTGCCTTAAAAGTACCGTTTTATCATAACAATGATGATTATGATGAAGTGTTGTTCTATCACGCGGGGGATTTCTTTAGCCGTGATAATATTGAAAAAGGTATGGTGACTTTTCATCCGGCAGGCTTTACCCATGGCCCTCATCCAAAAGCCTTTCAGGCTGGGCAAGAGTACCGGAAGAAGTTTACTGATGAAGTCGCAGTGATGCTGGATACCCGTGATGCGCTAGAGGTCGGCGAGGCCGCACTGGCTACGGAAAATCCGGAATATGTAAATAGCTGGCAAGTTAAAGGCTAAGCGGCCATTTAAGGAATCGCAATGAAGTTAGCAAGTTTAAAAAACCAAACCCGTGATGGTCAATTAGTTGTAGTAAGTCGTGATCTTCAGCGTTGTATCCCAGTCCCACATATTGCTGCTACCATGCAGCAATTGTTAGACAACTGGGCAGTATTGGCGCCAAAAGCTGCAGAAATCTATCAGGCGTTAAATGCCGGAACAGTGAATGGTGAGCAGCACTTTAATGAAGCTGCTTGCGAATCACCACTGCCACGCGCTTTCCAATGGGCTGATGGCAGTGCTTATGTCAATCACGTAGAATTGGTACGAAAAGCCCGTAATGCCGAGATGCCAGAGACCTTTTGGACTGATCCCTTGATGTATCAAGGCGGTTCTGATGACTTTATTGGACCACGTGATGCTATTGAGGCGATTAGCACTGAGCATGGCATTGACTTTGAAGGTGAAGTTGCTGTTATCACTGATGATGTGGCGATGGCCTGCACGCCTGAAGAAGCTTTAGGTAAAATCCGTCTGGTGATGTTGGTTAATGATGTTTCATTACGTGGCCTTATCCCGAATGAGTTGGCCAAAGGCTTTGGTTTTTTCCAGTCTAAACCTGCTTCAAGCTTTAGCCCTGTGGCGGTGACTCCAGAAGAGTTGGGCCAACATTGGCAAGATGGCAAGCTGCATTTACCCTTGTTATCTACTTATAATGGTGAGCCATTCGGTAAGCCTAATGCGGGTGTCGATATGACATTCCATTTTGGTGAGCTGGTAGCGCATGCAGCAAAAACCCGTAACTTAGGTGCTGGCGCTATTATCGGTTCAGGCACGGTATCTAACAAGCAAGGCACCGACTATGGCACAGCCATTGTAGAGGGCGGTGTAGGTTATAGCTGTATCGCAGAGATCCGGATGATTGAAACGATTCGCGATGGTAAACCTGCTACCCGTTTTATGCAGTTTGGAGATAGTATTCGTCTGGAAATGCTGGACGAACAAGGTCAGAGCATTTTTGGTGCTATTCAGCAGCAGGTAGTAGAGTATAAAAAGAAATAACGCTACTATGTTCTGTTAACACGTTTTACTATCTAGCCCGCAGCAGTTTCCGCTGCGGGCTGCTTTTTAAGGATGATAAAATGAAACTCTACGGCTATTGGCGATCCTCAGCTGCTTATCGGGTGCGCATTGCTTTGCATTTGAAACAACTCAGTTTTGAAACAATACCTGTTCATCTGTTACGAGACGGTGGGCAACAACATCATACCGATTATCAACAGCTGAATCCGGCTGAGCTGGTTCCGGTTTTACAAGATGAATCACTTAGTCTAAACCAGTCTTTGGCCATTATCGAATATCTGGATGAAGTCTATCCCGAGCCTGCATTACTTCCGGTTGCGGCAGGAGCAAGGGCGCAAGTGAGAGCGTTTGCCTTAGATATCGCCTGTGATATTCATCCATTAAATAATTTGCGCGTGTTGCAGTACCTGACTGGCCCCTTAGCCCTAACGGAGCAGCAAAAACTTAGTTGGATCCAGCATTGGTTAACAACGGGTTTTACTGCGTTAGAGCAACGACTAAGTCAAACTGCTGGTGAGTATTGTTTTGGTGATCTGCTTTCCTTGGCTGATATCTGTTTAGTACCGCAAGTGTATAATGCTTTACGTTTTAATCTTGATTTGCAAAACTATCCAACTATCCAGCGCATATATCAGCATTGTCAGCAGTTAGCCGCTTTTGCGCTGGCCGCGCCCGAGCAGCAAACTGACGCAGTACTCTAACTTGGATAGTGGGCGTATTGAACTAAACAGTATGGCAGAAATCGACTTGTTTCAATGGTGGCGGCAAGCACCTTTTGCTTGCGCCCTATTTCGTAGCCCAAAACTGCTAAATGAACCAAGTGAGTTTGTGGTGGCTAATGCGGTGTTTAATATCGTTACGGGGCTAACGTCTGAGCAACTGCACTTATGTCAGGCTGAGGATTTTAATCGGCGTGCTGTTTATTATTCTACTAATACGGCACAGCGTTACCAAGTGCAAAGCTATGTCCCCGATAGCGATTTCTTGCTGATTACGTTACATCAAATTCCTGACTTAAACTTACCTACCTTATCAGCGGCTAGCCACGCAGCGCATTATCAGCTGACCAATTTGATGTTGGATATCGCTCAAAGCTTTATTGGTATTGAACGTGGGCAATTGGCTAGGTTACTAGATAGTACTTTAGCGCAACTCGGAGCAGCCGTTGCAGCCGACCGTGTTTATATTTTTGATTATGATTTTGAGCAACAGACCTGTTCAAATACCTTTGAGTGGTGTGCTGATGGTATTGTTGCAGAGATTGATAATTTACAAGAAGTGCCTTTAACGGCGATCCCACAATGGGTTAATTCACACCAACAAGGTTTGGCAATGTATATTCCTGATGTTCCCTCTTTACCTCAAGGTGATGCTTTAAAACAGTTATTACAGCCGCAAGGGATAAAAAGCCTCATTGCCTTACCTATATTAGCTGACGATAAACTATTTGGTTTTGTTGGTTTTGATTCCGTTAAACAGCATCATTACTACAGTGAGGAAGAACGGCTGTTATTGGGGAATTTCGCTAATATGTTAGTAAAGTTAAAGCAATACTTCAGGAGTTAAAACAAAGTGCAGCTTCCAAAACGTTGGCTTAACCGCGGTTTATGTTATGTTGGCTTTTTTGGTTTGGTCTTTCAAATCACTGCGGCGGTGCATGCTTTTTGCTATCAAATACCTTTTAATCACTTTTGGTTTTTACTCATCGCCCCGCTGTTGTGTTTAGCTTCTGGTTTGATTCCTGCGCTACAGCCGCAAAAGGAGTAACTAAGGTATTTGGGTTAACGTCTTGGCTTAAACATACCTCGGATTTCGATATCCACAATACCGCTTTGTTTTAAATTAAAATTAATTTGTGCTGGCCCACGTCCAAAGAAGAATTCTTCATTGCCATACTGTATTACAAAGCCACCTCTTGCCGTTGTGGCTTGAGGGGCTCGCTTTAATTCAATTTTATGCTCAGCAATTTCTAACGTAAAAGCCTGTAAAGGCTGTTTGGCAAAGTCACTTATCCAAACCTCACGTTCTTGTTGTAAAACAACGGATAAGGCGTATTTTTGTGGAGGAGAGGGAAGCCGTGCGCTTTGGCTGCCCACTTGAAAAATATAGCTGCCAGATTCACGTGTTAGAGAAAGCAAGAATTTATCAGTGCGTTGCTCACCCGATAGAAAATGGAGTGTCACCTTACCTTCATAGTGAAAAGTAGCATAGCTATTAAAACTGAGTAGTAATAACACTAACACTAACACTAACACTCGCATGGCAACCCTCTTAATATGTTAAACCGAAGTTGCGTCAACTAATAAAGTTAGCTGCTGACCGGGCTGCAGGTAACTTTCTGTGTTGATGTTGTTCCATTTTACAATATCATCAACCGTAACGCTGAAACGTCGCGCAATCTTAACCAAAGAGTCGCCCGATCTTACACGATAATTGACAGTTCGTGTTGTTAGCTGAGCGGTTTGTATCTGGTTAGATTGTAGAACTTTTATCTTTTGGCCTTCTTTTAATATAGCGTTATTGGCGAGCTTATTCCAGCTACGGATTTGGGCTAGTGTAACGTTATATTTTCGGCTTAAATCCCATAAAGTATCGCCGCGGGTAATCACGTGTTCTACGAATTCAGATTGGGTCGTGGGGAGGCTTTGCGATACAGTTTCAGTGGGTATTGGCCTAGAATCATTAGAACGTGGAATCAATAAAGATTGTCCTACACGGATGGTATTATTGCTGAGTTTATTTAAGCTGGTTAAAGCAGCTACTGTGGTTTGATGGCGTTTAGCAATGACACCCAAAGTATCACCATTTTTTACCGTATAAGGTTGCCACAGCATGAGCTGGTCTACCGGAGTTTGCGCAAGTTTATCGCTGAATAGCTCTGCTTTAGCAATAGGTAATACCAATTGATGCGGCCCCTCAGGTGCAGTTGCCCAGCGACTAAAACCTGGATTGAGTGCTTTTAGATCCGCCAAGCTGATCTCGGCCATTTCTGCCGCAATGCTTAAATCTACTTGATGGCCTATCTCAACTACAGAAATTTTCGGTTCGTTGGCAATATATTTCCAGACGATATTAAACTCTTCCGGACGTTGCAGAATATCAACAAGTGCTAAAAGTTTTGGTACATATGAAGTGGTTTCAGCCGGTAAATCTAAAGACCAGAAATCGGTTGGTAAGCGGCGTTTTTTGTTGGCTTGTACCGCTCGCATAATCCTGCCTTCCCCCGCATTATAGGCAGCAATGGCGTTCAGCCAATCATATTCTAACGTGTTATAAAGATACTGCAGATAGTCTAATGCGGCTTGAGTCGATTGCACGACATCTTTGCGACCGTCGTACCAGCTATTTTGTATTAGACCAAAACGCTTACCCGTAGCAGGCATAAACTGCCACATACCAGCGGCTTTTGCATGTGAGTAAACTGACGGGTCAAAAGCACTTTCAACAATAGGTAATAGCGCCAAATCTAGCGGCATTTGGCGTTTTTCTAATTCCTGTACGATGAAATACAGAAAAGGTTGCGCTCGGGTTGCTATTCGGTCTAAGGAGTTTTGATTATCGGCATACAAATTACGTTGTTCAACAATAGCACGAGTTTGCGGAACCTTGAAGCTCAACTGGGCTTGGATGCGTAACCAAAGATCTTCTGCCTCAGAGGCATCTAGAACTGGCTCACTACCCAGATCTGCTTGCCACAATTGATTCGCAATGGCTTCTGCTGATGCGGTATTAACAAAAATAGGTCTGTTAGCGTTTTTACGTAGTTTGGCGTTTTCTTTGATGTGCTTAACGGTGTTATCAGAAGCTTTAATATTTTCAGTGGTAGACTCTGTCGTACTGACACAGCCGGTTAATAATGCCAGCAAAAATACGGCAGAGATTCTTAAAGTCATAACAGCTTCCCAAGTAAAAAAAAATATATTACCTGTCTGAGATTTCATTGCAAGTCAGGATTTAAATTGGTCTTTTAACATTCTTAGATAGGTAAAGAGTGATTGAGCAGAGTTTTGGTGGAATTTTTCTTGCAAGTCTTTGTTATTGCATCGTAAAAAAGGATTTATTTTTTTCTCAAGAACTAGGTTAGAGGGCAGTGTTGGTTGCAAAGTAATACGTTTAAGCTGACATTGTTGTTGATAATGCGCTAAATCGGCATTATTCGGTTCAATACTCAGTGCAAAGCGCAAATTTGCTAAGGTATATTCATGGGTACAATAGATTTGGGTTGTATCTGGCAACAGACACAAACGCTGTAAAGACTGAAACATGCTTACCGCACTTACTGTAAATTCTCCTTCTAGCAGCCGACCACAACCACCACTGAATAGCGTATCACCACAAAATAAAACGGGCGCAGAATAAAAAGCAATGTGTCCCTGAGTATGGCCGGGGATCGCGAACACCTCAAACTGGCAGTTCAATTCTGGTAGAGAGATGCTGTCGCCGTCTTTGACCAGCTCTGTTAAAGTCGGTATTCGAGCGTGCTCTGCTGCTGGTCCAATAATGCGTAACGCCGGCCATTGTAGAGCTAACGCGGCTAATCCACCGGTATGATCGGCATGGTGATGAGTAATCAAGGCGGCTAATAATTTTTTATTGGTTTGTGCTAAATAGTTACTGACAACATTAGCATCACCAGGATCGACGACTAAACACCATTCTGTATCCGGGGCGCTTATTACCCAGATATAATTATCTTGAAATGCAAGCAGTGGGATAATCTGTGTCATTTTGTTATCCTGAAAAAAACACTAGGCAGAACCTTAACATGAAACCAGCGTTACGTGACAATCATCTGACTGCACCAGCGGGTTGGCAGACATTTCGTCAGGGACCTGCACTTGCGGCTGCAGTAAGTCAGCAGCTTAGCCCGTGGTGGCAGCAAATATTTGGTTATTACTTATTAAAAGTGGGTAATCTAAGTTGTCAGTTAGATACCCGCGAAGCGCGATTACGCCATCAGATTACGCTGGGCGATCCAACGTGTTCCCCCCATGTTATTGCTGACGCTGATGCGTTGCCAATAGGTGCTGCTAGCGTTGATGCTATCTTACTGAGCCACTGCTTGGAGTTTCAGGTGGATCCTCATCACGTGATTCGGGAAGCGCATCGCGTATTAATCAGTGATGGCTATTTATTACTTACCGGTTTTAATCCATTCAGTATGGTGGGTATTTGTCGTCATCTACCTTGGCTAAAGCATGACTTACCTCAGCAGGGGCATTTCTTTAGTGCTTCGCGTATTAAAGATTGGTTACATTTGATTGGGTTTGAAGTGCTTAGTGAAGAACGTTTTTTTTGCAGTGGCATGTTAGCTATTGAACATAAAACCGGACGTTGGCAGCGTTTTAATGAGAAATACTTAAACTATTTTGCTGCAAGCTATTTGTTGGTTGCGCGAAAACGTGAGTTGCCGTTAACGCCAATCAGACCAAAATGGCAAGTACAACGGGGTTTCGGTGCCACTCAAGGTATCAGCGCCAGACAAGGCGTGCAGCGCAAAAATCCCGATATTGGTTGCAACTAAAATGCTGATTGCTGAGTTAAGCGACGAGCAAAATATGACACGTCGCAGGCTTTTCCCAAACATTAATTAAAAACTTGTTTAATGCTATATCCCTTATCTTTCAATAGCTTAAGCAAGCCGTCATCGCCAACCATATGTAAAGCGCCTACCAGTACCATTACCCCAGCTTCATCTAGTTGCTCTAGCGTCTGCATCCAAGCATGATTTCGTTCAACCAGCAAAGTGTTATACATTTCTGGGAAGGCTTGTAGATCCTGCAAAAACAGGGCTTCTAAAGCGGCGGTATCGCCATTACGCCAAGCTGTTTTCATCTGTGCCAGCATCGTCTCTGTGTTAGCTAAGTCTTTTAAAGTGGTTCGGATGAGCTCATCGGCATCCAAGGTGTTTAACGCGGTCATCACGCCTAAATGCCGTTCTAGCGTTTCCAACCCGCTATGCTTCTTTTGCTGCTGTTGTGCCAGTTGCAGGTAATGCATATCAACCCCAGTTGACGCCGCGCCAAGACGCTGCATCTCCAGCGTTGTCAGCATAATAGCTGCGAAAGCAGGCTTGAATTGCTCAATGGCGGTAAGCGGCCATTGCCGGTCGTTTGCTTTCGTTTTAAGTTGCTGATAAACCTCTTTCGACAAGACTTGTTGCAAATTTTGTCCCGGTTTATAGGTGTTTTGCGACATGAGCATATGCATGCCCTGTGGGCTGGTAAGCTCGGCTAAATTGGTTTCAAAAATAAGGTGACTACTGGCGTTGAAGGCAGTATCAAAGGCCGTGGGCAATGGAAAGTCTGACTCACTTAACAAGTGGACTGTACCTACCAGATAAAAACTATGTTGGTCTTTACTGACTTGCCAAACGGAGGCCGCGAAAACGACTTGGCTACTCAACATGGTGAGTATTAAACATAACTTAACGAGTATTTTCATAGTCAACTCCTTATGGCTCATTAACCGTAAAAGCGATGATAAATAAAATAGAGAAGGCGATATTTACCACATAAGATCATCAGGGATCTGGTATGCGGCATAAGGATCTTCCTCATCCACTATTTGGTGTTCTCGATCATGCAGAACAACAATACAATCAGGCTCGCGCTGGGCAATTTTTGCCGCAATGGTTGCAGGAACTAATAAATATTGCTCCCCCTGTCGCACCACAGCGAGTAAACCACGAGTTAATTCATTTTGCAACTTTTGGTTAACGTAGATGCGTTTTACCACATTACCATCGGTAAAATTAAATGCCAGATCGCCGGTTGTCTTGATGGTGTTATTGTCAATAAGCTGTTTTACTTGTGCGGCTATGGCTTTTTTTTGCAGCTGCTCTTGCTTCTGGCGGTTTAATTCTTGATCTCTGGCGACTTGTTCTAGCCGGCGTTGCTCGGCTAATACTGTTGCCTCATTGACAACCTTTTGGCTTTTCCCTGATTGAACTCGTTGCTGATGTTGCTGTTTTTTCGCAGCTTTTAGTTTTTTTGGATCGGCTAAACCGGCTTTTAATAGCTGCTCTTTAAAGGCATTACTCATGATCAAACTCTTCGTTGAAATTTATTAAGAAAACAAAATAGCGACTATACTAGCCCGAGAAATGATACTAACTCAAATTTGTTAGTTCGGTTATCATAGCGCGCTATTTTTCAAGTGGGGTTTATTTTGGTATTTCAGGATTTGCGGCTAGATCCGCGATTATTGCGTTCGGTCCAACATTTAGGCTTTGCTAAGCCTACCGATATTCAACAAGAAGCGATTCCGGCTGTGTTAGTCGGGCGCGATTTAATTGTTTCTTCGAAAACCGGATCGGGTAAAACTCTAGCCTACCTGCTGCCTATGATGCAGCGCTTGTTAAAAAGTCGAGCCTTATCAAAGCAAGATGCGCGAGCGTTAATTCTAGCGCCTACGCGTGAACTGGCGAAGCAGGTTTATGCGCAGTTACGTTTATTTATTGCCAATACCCCGGTAACGGCTGCGTTAATTGTCGGTGGTGAGAATTTTAATGATCAGGAAAAGCTGTTAAAACGCCAGCCGAATGTCATCGTGGCAACGCCAGGCCGCTTTTTAGATCATCTTGAACATAAATCGGTTTTTATCGAAGGATTAGAGCTGCTTATTTTAGATGAGGCTGATCGCATGTTGGATTTAGGTTTTATGCCACAACTTAATGCGATTAACAAAGCGGCGAGTCATCGTTTAAGACAAACCTTGATGTTTTCTGCCACCCTAGACCATGCGGAAGTGGATGAACTAACCCTATCACTGTTAAAAAATCCATTCAGAGTGGCATTAGGCAGCGGTCATGAGCAGCATAGTGATATTCGTCAGCAGTTTCTATTTGCTGATCATCTAACTCACAAAGAGGCTTTGTTGCAACATATATTGCAACACGAACCCATTAAACAATTAATTATTTTCACGGCAACGCGTGATGACGCTGAGCGCTTAGCTGCGCTTTGTAATCAACAAGGTTACAGTGCAATGGGGTTAAGCGCTCGTCTAACGCAAGGACAGCGCAATACCGTGATGCAGCAATTTTCTAGTGGTAAATATCAAGTTCTGGTGACAACGGATCTGGCATCGCGTGGCTTAGATTTATTGCAAGTGTCTCATGTGATCAATTTTGATTTACCTAAACATGCTGAAGAATATGTGCACCGTATTGGCCGTACCGGGCGAGCGGGAGCAAAGGGAGAAGCGATATCTCTCGTCGGCCCGAAGGATTGGCTGGCACTCCAAAAAATAGAAGCTTTTTTACGGCAAGCTGTTGAGTTTACTGTTATAGCAGGGTTAGAAGCGCGCTTTAATGGTATTAGCACTCCGACCACAAAGCGCAGTGCCAAAGTGGCTAAACCTGCAGCAGGTAAAACGGCAAAAAAAGCGCCGAGTGCTAAGCCCAAAGCGGTTAAAACAGCCACAAAAACGTTCTTTGAGGGCGGTGATGACGGCACAGCGCCTGTTAGGCGTAAAAAAATTGATGCAGTTTGATTATTTTTTCAACATTTACTGCTACACTGAAAACGTACAAGTCTAAATGCTTGTGCTGGAACGGCCAGTATAGAAACTATTTTCTGTTCGCTTGGGTATTTATGTTGACCACTTAATCAGCATCCCTGATAATGCGGTGGAATATGTATCAGCTCGATGACGTGGCCGGTAATATTTAAGTCGCCGGAAGTCCGGCAAAATTTGTTAAAGTAAGAGAGTGTTATGTCACAGTTAATTTCTGGTACAGTTAAGTGGTTCAACGAAGATAAAGGCTTTGGTTTTATCGAGCGTGAAGGCGGCAAAGATGTATTCGTACATTTCCGCGCTATCAATGGCACTGGCCGCAAAACCTTAGTTGAAGGTCAACGCGTAACTTTCGAAGTTACTGAAGGCCAAAAAGGTCCTCAGGCTGAAAACGTAACTGTAATCGGTTAATTGATAAAAGTTTATTAAGAGCCGGCTTAGTGCCGGCTTTTTTATGCGTGATGTAAAAGCACGTTGTTGTTATCTGTACTTTGTTTACTCGGCGAAGTTTAAAAAGGTAAACAAAGCTGTTCTTCACAGGGTGATTTAAAGCCCAGTTGCATACCAATTAAACGCACGCCTTTATCTTGCCGACGCTGCCAGGCTTGTTCCAGTAATTGTTGAAATATGGCCAGATTAAGCTGCTGACTTTGTGTTTCTACTGTGGTTTGTCGAAAATCACTGAATTTTAGTTTCACCCCAATCTTTTGTAACAAACCGGCCTTACCACTTTGTGATAAACGCTGTTCTAGTGTTGGCAGAAGTTTGAGCAACTCAGTTTTAACCTGCTCTAGTTGCTCTAAATCTTTAGGTAAGGTTTGCTCTACGCCAATCGATTTGCGCTCGCGGCTTTGTTGTACTGGGCGCTCATCAATCCCCTGACTACGCTTGATCAAGGTATTGGCCAGACTGCCGAAATGCTTTAACAGTAAAGCCAACATCTGTGTTGAGGGCTCCTGACCATAAGCAACAATATCATGGCAATGGGTAAGGCCAAGTTTAGCCAGCTTTTCAGCGGTTTTTTGACCTACACCGGGAATGCGCCTAAGGGGCAGGGTAGCGATAAAATCGGCGACCTTGTCTGGTGATAGTACAAAAAGTCCATTCGGTTTATGTTCATCACTGGCAATTTTCGCCAAAAATTTATTTGGGGCAACCCCCGCTGAGACGGTTAAACCCGTTTCACGAAACACCGTACGGCGAATATCTTCAGCAATCAGGGTGGCACTGCCTTTAAAAAGTGAGCAATCACTTACATCCAGGTAGGCTTCATCCAGTGATAGCGGTTCGACCAGCTCGGTGTAACGTAAAAAAATGGCCTGAATTTGCCGGCTAACGGTTTTGTACTTTTCCATATTACCGCGGACTAAGGTTAGCTGTGGGCAGCGCTTTAACGCTTCATGCGTAGACATGGCTGAACGCACCCCAAAAGCACGGGCTGGATAATTACAGGTAGCAATAACTCCCCGTTCATGTCGGTTGCCGCCAATGGCAAGGGGGATATGCTGTAAACTGGGATTGTCACGCATCTCGACCGCTGCGAAAAAGCAGTCCATATCCAGATGGATAATTTTGCGAGGCGCGATCATCTATAAAGCACTCCAGTAACGGCACTGTATTAATAACCAGCAATTTAGCGGTGTCCAACAGCTTTGTAAAGCTAAGATGCCATTTTCAGGCAATGCTCGCTTGAAGAAAGAGACAATTTTTACAAGTGGACGTTTAGACGTCTTCTTTTTCAGTGCAAGAATTTTATTTTCAAGGTAGAATATCGACCAGTTTTTTTAGACTGTAGTTAACCTTTCAGCGTGATAGCCGCGCCCAGGAGAAAGCATGTTAAAGCGTGATATGAATATTGCCGATTTTGATCCAGAATTATGGCAATCAATGGTACAAGAAACTGAGCGGCAGGAAGCGCATATTGAACTAATCGCCTCAGAAAACTATGCCAGCCCACGGGTGTTACAGGCACAAGGTTCACAATTAACGAACAAATATGCCGAAGGCTATCCACATAAGCGTTACTACGGTGGTTGTGAATTTGTTGATATTGCAGAAGATTTAGCAATTGCCCGCGCTAAAGAATTATTTGGTGCCGATTATGCTAACGTACAGCCGCACTCAGGTTCACAAGCTAACTCAGCGGTTTTCCTTGCGTTACTGAACGCCGGTGACACTATTTTAGGGATGAGCTTAGCGCACGGTGGTCACTTAACGCATGGCGCTACGGTAAGTGCTTCTGGCAAGTTATATCATGCTGTGCAATATGGCTTGCACCCAGAAACGGGTGTGATTGATTATGATCAAGCCGAAGCGTTAGCGCTTGAGCATAAGCCAAAGCTGATTATTGCGGGTTTTTCTGCTTACTCAGGCATTGTTGATTGGCAACGTTTCCGTGATATTGCTGATAAAGTTGGTGCTTACTTACTGGTTGATATGGC
>CAZNXI010000023.1:0-28222 GCA_964577005.1 uncultured Rheinheimera sp. | reverse complement strand
TGGTATGGAGTAATCACAGTAGTTGTTCCGCAACCCAAATCCGTAATGCGTTGAATGCAACAGCACTAGATTTAGGCGCTGCGGGTCGTGATAATTCATTTGGCTTCGGCTTAGTGCAAGCAAAAGCAGCACATGATTGGTTAACCAATAACGGTTGTGATGGCGCCGGTAATGGAGGTGATAATGGTGGTGCACCAAATAATGAACTCGAAAACGGGCAGCCTAAATCTGGATTAGCTGCAGGACGCAACGAAGAGCTAAGCTTTTTCATTGATATTCCTCAAGGAGCAAGGAACTTAGCTATCCGGATGAGTGGTGGTACTGGTGATGCTGATTTATATGTTCGATCAGGTAGTGAACCTTCATTAAGTCAATTTGATTGTCGACCATATCGCACAGGCAATGCTGAGACATGTAGTTTTACTACACCAACAGCTGGTAGATACTTTGTTAAGCTTGTTGGTTATTCTGCTTTTTCAGGAGTTGAGCTAGTTGCAACCTATGATGAACCGGCATCAGGTGGTACTGGCTTTGATTCAACTATCCCTAACTTAAGTGTTACTGCAGGACAATGGCGCCATTATTCTGTTGATGTTCCAGCTGGAATGGCAAGATTTACAGCACAAATCTCTGGGGGAACCGGAGATGCCGACTTATACGTAAGACGTGGCTCCCAATCAACGACAACAACCTTTGATTGCCGCCCCTATCGAAATGGTAATAATGAAACTTGTACTTTTAACAACCCTGAAGCAGGTACTTGGTTTGTTAGTATCAGAGGTTACCTCAACAGTAGTGGCGTAACATTACGAGTAACTGCGAATCCATAAACGTACTTAAGAATGTTGAAGTAAATGGATTTACTTCAACAATGCTGTATGTGTAATACTTCGAATTATTCAGGTCCCCTCCTAAATGTCTTTACTCGTATTTATTCGACAAATCAGCCTTAAAGATGTTATTAAATTTTTATTGATGACTAGCCTTTGCGCTTTTGTGACAGCGTTAACACTTACTTATTTTTATCAAGAAAATTGGGGTTATTTCTGGTTAAGACTACCTGAATATATTTTCGTTAACACCTTTTTTTCGTTAAGTATGATGCTGACCTACGCTTGGCAAAGGGTTGCGCTTAACACTAAGTATACGGCTGGTGCCATCTTTGGGTTAGCTGTTTCCAGTTATAGCATCACCTTTGTATTATGTATCATTGCTTTTCAATGGTTTAGCTTAAAGCAGCTTGGCGAAGGTGCGCTTTATTTGTTGAACTTTATGACATCCTCTGCCTGGGTGCTGTTACTCATGTTTTATTTTAACAGTAAGGTTGTTGAACCTCGATTGCGAAAAATGGACAAAATACTGGCGCATACGCAATTAGAGAAAGACTTAGCTGAGTCACAGCTGCAATTATTACAGGCGCAATTAGAACCGCATTTCTTTTTTAATACGTTGGCTAATTTACATAACTTAATTGAGGACTCACCTGATAAGGCAATGTTTTTATTAGAGGAGCTATCTCAATATTTAAGATTATGCTTACCGCAATTTAGAAATAGCACTCAGTCATTAAAAGAAGAAATGGCTATTGTAAACAAATACCTGTCTATTCAAAATATAAGATTTGACCATAAGCTAGAGATCATTAGCGAAATAAATGAGTCACTTCTAGAGGCTGAAATTTTACCCATGTCGATATTAACCCTAGTGGAGAATGCAATTAAGCATGGATTAGCTCAACAATCGCATGGCAAGATAAAAATACACTGTCAGCAAGACAATACATTTTTAGTGATTCGAGTGACAGATAGTGCAGGTAAATATGTAGCAGGAATTCCGGGTATTGGTTTAACTAATCTTGAGACGAGGTTAAGATTACGTTACGGTGAAATAGCAACAATTAAATTAAATCAATTAGAACATCAGTATACTGAAGCTGAGATGAGGGTCCCCTACCATGCTAAAAGCAATCATTGCTGAAGATGAAGTAAATTTATTACGATTCTTACGAAGAAAACTAGAAAAACACTGGCCACAATTAAACATTGTTGCAGAATGCACTGATGGTCAAACAGCATTTAATGCTATTGAGCAACATCAACCGGATGTTGTATTTTTAGATATCCAGATGAATGAACTTACGGGTATTGAATTGGCGGCTAAGCTCCCTAAAAAAACCCATCTAGTCTTTGTAACAGCTTATGATAATTATGCCTTAAAAGCGTTTGAATTTGGTGCCATTGACTATTTATTAAAACCATTTAGTGATGCTCGCTTATTACAATGCGTAACAAAGTTAAAAAACCATCTTAGTCTTAACACAGTGCAAACCAAAAAAAACGATACCATTAAGCTAACTATAGGCACTAAAAGCTGGTTACAACCAATTGAAGAGATAAAAGCAGTGTGTGCTCAAGGACGCTATGTAGAAATCATTTGCGAAAACCGAAGCGCCTTACTAAGAATGCCCTTTAAAGATTTTTTAGACTCGGTCGATCGGCAACTATTTTGGCAGGTGAATCGCGGAATAGCAGTTAATATCAAACATTTAAATTACGTGAAAACAGCAGATGCTAAGCACATGCAAATATTTTTAAATAACCTAAGTAGGCCCTTTACCATTAGCCGGCGATTTCAATCACAATTTAAAAACCCACTAGCCCCTAGCTTCATTTCAAGTACGTAAAATAACCGTTCATACCCATTTTAATCCTCTAGTTAACCAGATTCTGGTATCAAGGATCTGGTATCAACCAAAATAATAATTAACTAGATAGGATTCAACAATGTCCATGAACAACATTAAGTTACCACTCAAGTTATCATTGCTAAGCAGTGCTTTGTTTTTTCATTCCTCATGGTCTTTTGCTGACGAGCAAGCTGTAGCCACAACAGAGCGAATTGAAATTACGGGTTCAAGAATAAAACGCACTGATATGGAAGGTGCCAATCCAGTCACCGTTATAGATGAAGCTCAGCTTAAAAAAATGAACTTCAGTAACGCGGGGGATTTATTACAAAGCTTAACGGTTTCCGCAGGTATGGCGACCAATACCCAAACTAACCGCGGTGGCGACTCCACCGTACGCTTCTCACTAAGAGGTATCGGCTCACAGCGTACGCTTATTCTGTTAAACGGCCGGCGTATTGTCGCTGGGGGTGCGGGTGCCAATGCTTCGGTTGATCTTAATACCATCCCTGCCGCCATCATCAAGCGTGTTGAGGTTTTAAAAGATGGCGCCTCTGCAGTCTATGGTTCAGATGCCATTGCCGGTGTGGTAAATATTATTACTCGCGATGATTACGAGGGTATACAAGTCTCATTGCAACACTCTCAGACGTCCAGAAGTGACGCTAAAACAACAGGTTTTGATATCGTTTTTGGCACAGGTAGTGCAAACAGCAATACAGTCTTTGCCTTAGGCATGAATGATCAAGGCAGTGCTATGATGGGTGATCGCGCTAACTCAGAATATGAATTGTTCTTTACCGGCCCTAATGCATTTTTCCAAGGTGGCTCATCTGCGGTACCTTGGACGTTAGTAACCACACCTGATGGTGTAAAAACCCGTGGCCCCAATTATGGCGATTGGATAACTTATGATGGCACTAAGCATGCCTATAATTATAATCCGGTAAACTATTTACAAACCCCCAGCAAAAGACGCTATGCCAATGTACAAAACACAACAGAATTACCAGTAAAGATAGATTGGCTTGGTAGCTTAAGCGCTTTTGGTAGCATGGGCTACGTAGAAACAGATGGTCATCAGTTAGTTGCACCAGAGCCACTGGCGCCACTGGTGTTTTTTGGTACCCAAGCGCCCTACTCGCCCAACAACTTTTACAATGCCACACAAGGCCCTAAGGATGCTGATGGTAACCCTTATACCCTGCTAGATTGGCGACGTCGAGTGCTGGAAACGGGTGGCAGACACAGTTATCGTAGTTTTCGCACCTTTCGCTCTGTGGTCGGTTTAAAGGGTGTTCTACCAAACGATTGGCAATGGGAGCTCGCTTACAATTACGGTAAAAGTGACTCAGTAATCAGAGCCGAAGGTTACTTTAACTTGGCCAGAGTGGCAGAAGCGGTAGGTCCTACAGGCTGGTTAGACAATAGTGGTCAATTAATCGTTGATGCTGCGGGTACGCCAGTAGTCAATCCAGCCAATGGCGGACAAACGCTGGTTTGTTTAAATACATCAAATCAGGTTATTCCTGCTTGCGTCCCACTAAATATTTTTGGACAACCTGGCACAGATTCAGCCGTGAGTGAATCCATGCTGCAATATATTAGTAGACAGTATAATACCACTTCCATAGGTATGAATCGGCAAGAAGATCTTACTTTCGCACTTTCTGGTGAATTAGTGGAACTCGCTGCAGGGCCACTGGCATTTGCAACGGGTGCTGAATATCGCAAAGTGCAAGGCAGTTATACCCCTGATTCGCTAATTTTATCAGGTACCACTACAGCAGGCTCTGCTGTAGGCACTGATGGCGGTTACGATGTTACTGAATACTATGCAGAAATAAATGTCCCCTTATTACGCGATGCCAGTTTTGCGCATCGATTAGAGGTTGATGCAGCCATAAGACACTCCCGTTATAGCTCTTTTGGCAATAACACCTCAGGTAAAGTTGGCCTGCGTTGGATGCCACATGCCGATATTATGCTGCGCGCTACTGCATCAGAAGCCTTTCGAGCGCCTAGTACCAGTGAATTATTTGGTGGTGCTGCAACAGGTTTCCCCACGGTGCAAGATCCCTGTGAGGTACTTACAGTTAATGCTAACTGTATAGCGAACGGTGTACCTCCAGAGGGATATAATTTTGGTGCAGCACAACTCGCCGCGCGCGGCGGCGGTGCAGTAAACTGGGGCGACAGTGTTTCGCTTACACCTGAGAAAGCTGATATTGTCACTGCTGGTATGGTTTATACCCCAGCAATGTTAAATGGCTTATCCATGACGCTGGATTATTGGCGTATTAACTTAAAAAATGCTATCTCCACTGTCGGTGCTCAAGCGCGGCTAGATGGTTGCTACTATCGTGGAGAATATTGTAATTCTATCGAGCGTTTTGGCCCAGATTCAGGTGTACAGGGCGTTATCAAAATGATTTACGATTACACCTTAAATGTTGGGGGACTTGATACTGCAGGGATAGATTTTAACTTAAGTTATCCGATTAAAACCGATGCTTTGGGCTTATTCAAAATAGAGTTTGATACCAGTTATTTATTAAAATATCAAAAACAGTTAGCCGGTAACCAGGTTGTCGACCATAAAGGACGACACTGGGAAAATCATGATGGGCACTTCGCTAAAATACGCAGTAACCTCTCATTAGATTGGCAATATCAACAGTTCGATGCAGGACTTCGCTTCCGTTATATTGATGCTGTACAAGAGGAAGTGGTTGGCTGGTGGACCGGCGGTGTGGCATTTGAACGGAAAATAGCCTCTGCATTTTATATGGATGTAACAGCGGCCTACCAGTTTACCGATAATGCCAATATTCGTTTTGGTATCAATAATATACTTGATAGAGCTGCGCCACTAAGTGGTTCAGCAAGTGATGCCAATGCCGTGACACAAGCCTATGACATGCTCGGTCGTGCTGGCTACTTAAGAGTAGAATTAACTTTCTAAGTTACACCTTGTTTTCTTCCTTGGTACTTTGCCCCAATAGCATGTTGGGGCTTTTTTTTATTAGTACAGCCCCGCTTATACCCTGAAATGACCATCTGAACACCTGTGAAGTACACAGTCACGTTGCTTACTGCTAAACCTGATATTGCTCAATAAGCACACAAAATAACAGTCATCCAGGGACATTCACATGAACAATACAAGCAACCGAAAGCATACTCAAAAAATAAAATTCAAACGTAATATCATGTCAACCATACTGCTAAGCCTTTTTGCTACAACAGGTTCTATTCAAGCGCAAGAAGAACGTTCAGATAAAAGTAACGAAGGTTGGCGGATCTTAGAACGTCAGAAGTGGTTTGAAGAGTCACGAGGATTACGTGATGAACCTGATGCTCGAGTATTAAAAGATACCGGCATTGAAATGATGCGCGTTCAAGAACGCGACGCCATGATGCGCGCACTCTCCTCTGGTGAGCTATGGCAAGAGCTCGGCCCATCCTCAATGGATATGACTGGTTGGGCCTTTGGTCGGGTATCCGGTCGGCACAATGCCATCGTTACCCATCCAGGTAATGAAAATATTATCTATTTTGGCGCTGCAGCAGGTGGAGTCTGGAAAACCGTAGACGGTGGTCAGCGTTGGACTCCGGTTTTTGATGAAACAGGCACGCTAGTTATTGGTGATGTTACTCTTGACCCTGCCAATTCAGAACGAATTTGGGTAGGCACAGGTGATCGTAATGGTGGCGGTTGTGCTGGCTACTTAGGTAAAGGCGTGTTTTTGAGTGAAGATGGAGGTACTAGTTGGCAAGCTAAAAATGGTTCTGGTAGTACCGCTATGCCTCTTGAAATCATTAACAGTGTTGTAGTTTCACCCACTAACAGCAATATCGTGCTAGTTGGCGGCTTTGGTGCCTGTGATAGCCAAGGTTTTTTAACTGGGGGGGGCGTATATCGCACTACAGATGGCGGCAATAGCTGGAGCCGCGTATACAGTGGTTTAGTTGAAGATATGATTTTTGCTCCGGATGGTACTACGGTATATGCAGGGGCACCGGGTGCTGGCGTGCTGCGCTCAACCAATGCGGGAGCATCTTTTAACAATAGCAGCTCGGGTTTACAGGCTTCACAACGCCGGATGCGAATTGCGATGGCCCCCTCTAACAGTAATGTACTTTATGCTATGGGTGATAATGCAGCGCTTTACCGCACGGTTAATGGTGGGTCAAGTTGGCAGTTAATGAATAGCAGGGCGTGTGAAGGTCAATGTACCTTCAACTTGGCACTTGCTGTTAAACCAGATGATCCAAATACGGTATTAATTGGCTCCATTCGTCATGCTATTTCAACCAATGGTGGTCAATCGTTACGTTACCTCACATCAAACTGGGGGACTCAACAAACGGTTCACCAAGATACGCATGTGCTGACGTGGTCTCAAAACAATCCTAATCGTTATTGGGTAGGTACTGATGGTGGTATTTGGCGCTCAGATAATGCCGGTAGTAGCTTTACTAACTTAAACAGTAATTTGAATGTTACCCAGTTCTACGATATCGCTGTAGATCCAAGAAATGCTGATACAGTTTATGGTGGTGCACAAGATAACTCCTCTGCTCGCAGAACAGCTAATGATGGCAAAACTTGGCGTTTAACCTATGCCTCTGGTGATGGGTTTATGAACGTCATTGATGAGGACAATCCTAACATCGTTTTCCAAACCAGTTATCCTAATGGTGGTTTACCCTGGATTGTACGTTCTACCTCGGGTGGTGCACCAGGCAGCTTTTCACAAATTCCAAATACGGGTTTAACGCCTAGTAATAATTTCCCCTGGGTTATGCCGCTTGCAGGCGCTGGTAATCGTATTTGGGTAGCCTCAGATCGGGTGTATGTTGCATCCACCACAGCAAACCCCTTCCGCTGGACTGCGCTATCTGGAAACTTAGGTTCTGCTGGATCAGTATTACGTCCAATCAGAGTAAATGGCAGCTATTTGCTGATGGTAGGGACAAGTGGCGGCCGGATCTTTAAGAGCACTAATCCGGCACAAGGTGGCGCGCAATTAACGGATGTAACGGGAAACTACCCGGGTGGTCGTGTTTCTGATATCGCCATAGATGAATCTAATTTAAACCGCATCTTTGTTACCCGCAGTCGCTTTCAGGGTGCGAAACTATATCGAACAACCTCTGGTGGTAATAGCTGGCAAGCAGTAGGTAATGGCTTACCCTCTGTACCTGCTACCTCTGTTGCGATCGATCCAAACAATCCGCAACGTATTTTTGTGGGTACTGATATTGGTATGTTTGAATCAACAGATGGTGGTGATAATTTCCAATCCTTTAATGCTGGTATGCCAATAGGCAATACCATCACTGATCTAGAAATTCATAAGGCTTCTAATTCCTTACTGGCAGGTACCTATGGGCGAGGTGCATGGCGTATTAGCCTTAACACTACAGAGGTGCCTAATGAGCCACCAGTTGCGGCTTTTGATGTAGCCGCTAACGGTCTAACCGTTAATTTTACAGATCGCTCATCGGATCCTGACGGCAGTATTGAAAGCTGGAGTTGGAGTTTTGGCGATGGTACCAGTAGTTCGCAACAAAATCCGCAAAAGACCTATTCTGCTGCTGGCAACTTCACTGTGAGTTTAACGGTAAGAGATAATCGCGGTGCAGCAAATACGGTGACACAGCAAGTTACCGTATCAGCCATAAATCAAGCACCAGAAGCCGACTTTACTTTTACCCGAAATGGTCTTGAAGTGGGCTTTACCAATACATCATCAGATAGTGATGGCGAAATTGTCAGTCACGAATGGGATTTTGGTGATGGTACTCGCTCCACTGAAAAAGATCCTAGAAAAGCCTACACGGAGTCAGGTACTTATACGGTCAAACTTACAGTAACGGATAATGATGGTGCCACAACCAGTAAAACACAACAAGTTGCCGTCAGTGATAGTAATCTCCCTCCTACAGCAAACTTCAACTTTAGTGCAGATTTCCTGAACGTACAATTCACGAATCTATCTACAGATAGTGATGGCAGTGTAGTCAGTAGTGAGTGGGATTTTGGTGATGGTTCAAGGACCGTTTCAGAAGAAAATCCTCGCTACACGTATTTCAGCCCAGGTAGCTATAACGTTCAGTTGACAGTGACTGACAACGATGGCGCTACAGACACCTTTGCCAGAACGGTAGAAGTATCAGAGCAACCCGTAAATTCGCCACCAGCAGCTAATTTTAGCTATACCATCGATGGCTTAACTGTGAGTTTTAGTGACGAATCGACTGATAGTGATGGTCAGGTGGTGCGTTGGGACTGGAACTTCGGTGATCGCAATAGCTCAGCTGAGCGCAACCCTCGTCACACCTATGCAGAAGAAGGTAGTTATGATGTTGAGTTGATGGTTGAGGATAATCGTGGTGCAACCAACTTAATCATGAAGTCATTAACAGTAACACGTCCTGATGATGGTGGCGGTGATGACGGTGGTGATAATGGTGGCGGACAATGTTCTGGTACAACAGAAGTCGGTTATTTCTGGGGATTCTGGGGTGAAACTAATGTCCATCCAAATGGCTCATGGTATTTAAGCAACAGTAGTGGCGAACATAAAGTGTGTTTGCAGTTGCAAGGATCGGCCACCCTCACCCTTGAGAAGTGGTCTTGGTGGTGGTGGACACCTGTCGCAACAGGACAAAACCAACTTAACTATCAAGGCACGCCAGGTTATTACCGTATTCGTATCGATAACCAAAACTCAACAGGATATTACCAAATCCAATACAGTAAACCTAACTAACTAAACCTAATTGATGCCGTTTGCAAAGCAATCGGCATCATTGCTGTAGGAAGTGTTATGCAACAAACAAAGAAAAAAACAATATGTATTTTTATCCTAAGTTTTTTGATCATTTTGCCTGTTTTTGCAGAAAGCAGTGCTATAGAACGGATAATTGTTTCATCAAATCGAAGCGTCAATCATTCAGCGGATTTACACTATAAAGTAACTACCGAGAGTGAAGTGTTTGATTACAATCCAGCAGAGTTATTCAGTCGTATACCCGGCATCAACCTTAATGGTCAGGGAGGACAATTTCAGAGTTATAGTATTCGAGGAATGAGCCGGCAGCGGATCCGCACCGAGTTTGATGGCATTCCTATTTTTACCGAGCGCAGAGCCGGTAGTTCGCTCTCTTTTATCCCCATTGGTTTTATTGGAAGTGTACAAGCCATTAAAGGGCCACAAGCGACTCTATATGGTCAAGAGGCAATGGGCGGAATTATTAGCTTAAATCGTTGGCAAGCAAACCAAGCTAATTTGCATTATGGCTTTAATCAAAATGGGAATGCAAATTCTGTATTATTTCGCACGCAACACCAACAACAGCACTATGCCCTATCCTACCGTCAGGCACAAAACAGCAAGGCGGCTAATGGTCAATCCTTACATACTGAGTTTTCTCAATTTGCATTGCTAATGTCTCAGCAGCAGCAAATGGACGATTTTGAAATAAACTATAGCATGGTGTTTAGCGACAATCATAATATTGGTAAATCCAATAGAAAATACCCATCTGAAACCACGCGCTATCCCTCAGAAAAACATCTGTTATCACAAGTGACCTTAACCCACCAAACAGGATGGCATTGGCAGGCCTATCAGCACTATCAAAACTGGGACAGTGAGGTGCAGCGTGCTAACCGTGAGACCTCAAGCGCATATCAATCGCATACATTAGGCTCCATATTACGCTTGCCTTGGCATGTCAAAGGCGTCAACGGTCAAACTGGTCTCGAGTGGATTGGCCGTTATGGCGTTAATGTTATTGAACAAGAAAGCGGTTTGGCTTCACGACCTGTGGTCAACGCCCAGCAAGATAACGCAGCTATTTTTACCGAGATGGCTTTTACCCAGCAGGCGTTGACTTTTGAAATAGGCAGTCGTTTTGATATTTTGTGGCAAAAAAGTGAGCTAAACCAAATAGCAAAGGTCAGGCAGCAACGGTTTAGCGGGCATGCAGCAATAAAGGTTGATTTAGCTAACAATTGGCAAAGTTATTACAAAATTGCTGATGGATTTCGTTATGCCAGTTTAAGTGAGCGTTTTTTTAGCGGTGAAACACCAAGAGGCCGCACGCTAGGTAATCCTAACTTAGCTGCGGAAACGGCAATAAATCAGGAAATTGGTATTGACTATTCTGCGGATAAAGTGGGTGTACAAGTTGCAGCCTATCGTAATCAAATTGAAAACTATATCGAGCGCTACCGGATCAACTCAAATTTAATTAGCTTCAGAAATGTAGACAGAGGCACATTACAGGGAGCAGAGCTTTCCATAAACTGGCAAATGTCCTCGTTATGGCATCATCGTTTTGGTATGCATTGGCAGCAAGGTTGGGATCAAAACCAAACTCCACTTGCCGATGTTAGCCCTGCAAAATTCCAACATCATTTAACTTATGATAATGGTCTGAGTCAATTCGCATTATCTAGCCAATACCGCATAAAAAAGGATCGCGTTGCAGCTAGTGAAACTGCTTTACCAAGTACAACAATCTTCGATTTGTATTATCGCTATCGTGTTGTGCCTCAGCTCACTTTAGCTTTAAAAATTAACAATCTCACTAACAAACTTTATTTAGGCAGCGCAGATCAGGATGCAGATTGGCAACCTGGCCGGCAATTTCAAGTAGATGTCAACTGGACGTTCTAAAAACATAAAAGCACACTAGGAGTAACAATGATGACAAGGCTAAAACTAACACTAGGATTAATAATTTCAGCATTTTTATTACAAGCTTGTGATACGGTGCCAGAGATCAGTTCAGAGCGATTTATTGATAATCAAAATGGTACCCTCACTGATAAAGAAACAGGTTTAATGTGGATGCGCTGTAGCCTAGGTCAGAAATGGACCGGTAATACCTGCCAAGGAGATCCGATAAAAAGCAATTGGACCAACGCAAGTGAATTAGCCAGTAAACACACCTTTGTTGGTCACCAAGACTGGCGTGTACCCACAATTGATGAATTAAGCACCATTGTGTTTTGTTCTACAGGACGCACTGAAATGGCAAGACCTGATGGCCGTTTTCAAAGAACTACGGATGGTCGCTGCCAAGAAGGGAGTTTTCAAAAGCCAACAATAAACATGGCGTTTTTCCCCGCCACACCAGCAGATTGGTACTGGAGTGCATCGCCTTTTGTGCATCATGATCGTGATGCATGGGGACTTAACTTTAGTGAAGGTAATGTAAGTTGGGGTGTCCGAGGAAATGAAAGTCATATCAGACTGGTTAGAAGTATTAGTGTAAATTAAGATAATAGCCTGTGTGCGTTATGTTGTTTAATACACAATCTAGCGCGCACAGGGATAGTCAACGAAGCATTCTACGTTGTTATCGTATACTCTTAGATTTTAAAAAATGGCCTTAACAAAATGCATCCTGATTTACCCTACTCCCAAGCATGCGAAAACAATAAAGCTCCTATCCTTGCCTTACTTCAGCCAGCTTTTGCAGAATGCACAGCAATACTGGAAATTGGCAGCGGTACTGGCCAGCATGCTGAACACTTTGCCAAGAACTTACCTCACTTGACGTGGCAAGCCAGTGATCAGCAACACTATTTACCAGAACTAAATGAGCGGCTTAAACGCGCCGCTTTGGCTAATTTGCCTCAGGCATTTTGCTTTGATGTTACCCAGCAACAGCTGCCAGATAGCCGCTTTGATGGTCTTTTTACCGCTAATACGTTACATATTATGAGTTGGTCAATGGTTGAAAGCATGTTTCTACGGCTGGGCGAGCTGCTTGCTGATAATGCAACACTCTGTATTTATGGACCTTTTAATTATAACGGCCACTTTACCAGTGTCAGTAATCAGCTTTTCGATCAAAGCTTAAAAAGCCGCGATCCCGCGATGGGGATCCGCGATATAGAACAGATAATTGCTTTAGCTAAAATGCAAGACTTTAACTTGCATCAGGATTGCGCAATGCCAGCGAATAACCGTTTACTGTGGTTTATTAAACAATAGGTTTGCAGCAGAACGTGTTACGTTCTCTGCGGCACGTTTTATCTCATCCATAATTATGGCAACTTGCTCAATTTTTTCACGCCCTTCATCTGCGGTAGTTTTTGCCTTCAGGTTCATGCTAGTGACTTCTTGAAGTATTTCTTTGTTTTTATTGACTACGTCTGATATTTCAGTAGTGGATATACTTGTGCGACTCGCGAGTTGTCGAACTTCATCTGCAACCACCGCGAATCCTCTTCCCTGCTCGCCGGCGCGAGCCGCTTCGATAGCGGCATTTAATGCAAGGAGATTAGTTTGATCTGCTATAGAGCGAATAGTTGCAACAATAGCTTGAATATCAGCGGCCTGGTTGTTTAATTTATCAATAAAATCAGTAACAATATTAACTTGATTGACAATGCTGTTTGAAGTCTGTGTTGCATCGCCAAGTGCAGAAATGCCCTCAATTGCAATTTGTGCGGTTTCTTTAGATGTTTCACTTGCTGCTTGAGCAGTCTGTGCCATAGCTTGATCACGCAAAACGCGAGAAGTTATGTTACTTGCAAATTTTATTACTTTAACTACCTCACCAAGATGATTTTTGATCGGATTATAGGTTGCTTCTAGCCATAGAGTCGAACCACTTGAATCGCGACGTTCGAACATACCTGATTTAAAAACGCCCTGAGCAAGTTGTGCCCAGAAATCAGGATTTTCACGATAAAAAGTATCTGTGCAAAAGATTCGATGATGCTGACCACGAATATCTTCTAAACGATACCCAACAGTAGCTAAGAAATTCTTATTCGCCGTTAAAATAGTGCCATCAGGTGAGAACTCGATAACAGCTTGAGATGTGTCCAACGCGTGTAAAACAGCCTCTTTTTGCAAGGAAGCATGATGTTTTTCTGTAATATCTGTAACAATTTTCAAGATGCTATCAACTTTTCCTTGAGCATTTTTAATAGGAAAGTAGGCGCCTTCAATCCAGAATATCTCACCTTTTGCGTTGATACGGTCGAATATTCCTCTATGGCACTGACCGTTAGCAAGTTGCCTTCAGAACTCTGAATATTGCGGTGTTGAACTATAGGCATTATTGCAAAAAATACGATGGTGCTTACCAATAATTTGTTCCAATGAGTAGCCTACTGCAGCACAGAATCGTGGCGAGGCGTTCAAAATAGTACCATCAGGAGCAAAGGCTATAGTGGCATTATATTCATTTATAGCGTCGAGTGATTGCTGAGCAATCTGTAAGTCGTGTTCAAGCTCTTGGCATTGCTTTTTAACGGTATTTGCATTTTGTAAACCAAATATACTCATTATCACTCTCCTGCTCTTTTTATTTTGATAGTGTAAGGATAGATCTTTTCGGTTATAACGTAAGCCTTTGTTAAAGATTTTTATAAGGTAAAGCCTGCTTAGCAGCAGCAATGTAAGCCGTAAGATGCTCAGTTTCTTGCGTAAAATAGTTTTTAATAGCGCCCGCTAAGGGCGTTGCTGCAAAAGCATAAGCACCATAACGCTGTACTGGTGCAAAGCCACGTTTTAACTTATGCTCCCCCTGGGCCCCAGCATCAAAATAATTCAAGCCCTGCTTTATACAAAACTCAATACCCTGATAGTAACAAAGCTCAAAGTGCAGTAAGTCATTCTCTATTAATGCGCCCCAATATCGCCCGTAAAGCGTGTCATTACTCGTAAAACATAAGGAGGCGGCGATGATTGTATCCGGTTGCTCAACTAAACTAGCGGTAAATACCACTATCTGCTCCGCCATATGCTTGGCCATCAAATAAAAGCTATTGTCGCTAATATAGCCGGTATGCCCAGAGCGTTTTAGATAGGTAGCTTGATAGCATTTTATAATCTGCTGCCATTGCTGAAGGTCGAGCTCCGATCCTGTTAGCGTTTTTAAAACTAAGTGCTGACAGCTAGATCGCTCTTTGAGGATTTGTTTACGCTTACGGGAAGTTAAGCCGGTAAGGAAATCACTAAACTGTTGATAGCCTTGGTTTTGCCACAGAAACTGCACATCATGCCGTAACCAAAATCCCTGCTCAACAAGTGGTTGGCAAATTGAAGATTCAGGATAGAGCCACTGCACACTACTCAATTGCTTTGATGTAAGGGCCGAGATTAAATATTGGCTAATAATTGGTAAAAGGGTTGGTAATAATGACTCATCTCGTACCCCGAGTCGAGGTCCTGTTACAGGCGTAAAAGGAATAGCTGCGATCCATTTTGGATAAAATGGCAACCTATACTGTTCATAAGCCTGCGCGATCTGCCAATCAAATAAATATTCGCCATAAGAGTGTGTTTTTATATAGCCCGGCACCGCAGCGATCAGTTGCTCGTCCTGCCACAAGGTAAGGTGCTGGCTATGCCAACCATTGTTACCTCCGATACTTTCGCCCTGCTCTAGCGCCATTAGAAACGCGTAACGAGTGAATGGATAGTCTGTTGGAAACAAACTATCCCACTCTGGTGCAGAAATCGCGTTTAAGCTGGTGATAAATTGCAGCGTTATCGCCATAGAGTATGCAACTAGCTATTATCTTGTTTTTCTAAGAAATCTTTAAACTCAATGGTGTATAAACGTAATAACACCATCGTTAACGCAAAGATAATGGGGCCATAAATCAGCCCGATGAGCCCAAACAACTGCAAACCACCTAATAATGACAAGAAAATCAATAAGGTACTCATTTGAGAACTACCCTGCATTAAAATTGGCCTTAAAATATTATCGATGGAGCCAACTACCACAACTCCCCAAATAGCTAAAAAGAGCGCCCAACCCCAATCACCCGTTAGCAGCAAGTATAAACTGGCAGGTAACCAGATTAATGCTGTACCAACAGCAGGAATAAATGAAGCAAAAGCCATCATCGTCCCCCAGAATAATCCCGGGAAACCCGCTAGCGCCATCGCAATACCTCCGGCAATACCCTGTGCTATCGCAGTTAGAAATGAGCCTAACACGGCAGAGCGGGCAACTTGCCGTGCTTCATTTAGCAAGGCATCTTCTTGTGAACGAGATAACGGAATCACCCAATACAAGGTATCAACAATTTTATTGTGATCTCTTAATAGGAAAAACAGAATAAAAAGCATCAGGATAAAACCAAAAATAAAGCCGGTAATATCCCCAACTAACTTGGTACTTAGGTCTAGTAAGGTTTTGCTAAAGCTTGATGCAAACTCGGTAAATTTCTCTATGATGGATTGTGCAGTGAGAATATCAGCAGGAATATACTGTGATAAAAACTGCTGTGCTTGCTGCAAATAAGGATGTTGCAATAATTGCTCTGCCCCGCCCGTATTTAGCCATGCATAACTTTGTCGAGTAAAGGTGAGACCTTGCTGTAAAATTGCCATAAATACAAAAGATGCAGGAACCAAAATGACAATAACCAATAAAATGCAGGATAACGAGGCGGCTAAATTGGGTTTACCTGGTAACTTCTTTTCAATCCATTCATGTACTGGGAAACACAGTAGTGATAACACAAAAGCTAACACCAAGGCTCCAACATAAGGCGCTATCAGCAAATAACTACCGTAAATGGCTAATAGCAGCGCACCAATTAAAATGTAATGACTTGGTTCTACCTGAAAAGTTTTTTTCATAATGGTGATTAGACCCTGTTTAAAATAGATTTACTTTGGCTATCTTAAGGTAAAAGTCTGCTGGAGTAACCAGCTAATTCATATTTGCATCATACCTGCATATTGCTTAGGTTTGATTAACTTAACGTTAAGTTCTCGATTTTAACTTAGACTTTATTTATACTCATTCTTCCTTGGTAATACGGAGTGTTGTAATCAACCAGTATGAGTCTTTTAATCGCCTTTGTGGTGTTATCCATATCTGTTTCATTTATTTGTTCAATTTTAGAAGCAGCGCTTCTATCTATCACGCCTAGTTATATTGCTCAGCAAAAGCTAACTCGACCTAAACTCTACGAGAAACTGAAAGTTCTGAAGGATAAGATTGATCAGCCGCTGGCGGCCATTTTAACCTTAAATACCGTAGCACATACGGTAGGCGCTACCGGTGTCGGTGCACAAGTTACGCTGGTGTTTGGTGATGGTTATCTTGGTATTGCTTCTGCGGTCATGACTTTTTTAATCTTAATTTTGTCTGAAATTTTACCCAAGACCATCGGTGCTCGCTATTGGCCACAATTGGCTCCAGCTTTGCCAGCAATATTAAATGGTATGATTTTTGTCCTGAAACCTTTTATTTGGCTTTCTGATCAAATTATGAAGCTGTTTGGTGGTGGGCATCAAGAGCACGATTTACGCCAAGAAATTAAAGCTCTAACTATTTTAGGCCGTGAATTAAACAAGTTAGATGAGGATGAACAGCGGGTAATTGCCAATATTCTCGACTTGCATGATGTAAAAGTACGCGACATTATGACACCTCGCACGGTTTGTGAAACGGCCAGACCAGATGAGAAGCTAGTTGATTTAGTCGAGAGAGTGAAAAAAGATCAGTATTCACGTTATCCTGTGATTGACCAAGACGAAGCGCCCTTAGGTATTGTCTTTCGCTACGATATGCTAGATATCAGTGATAGCGCTGTTGCGGCCGATATCATGAAGCCAGTTAAAATCATTTCCGATAAGATCAGTGTTGAACAACTGATGTCACAACTAATGCGTGAACAACAGCATATGTGTCTGGTTTATGATGAGTATGGCAGCTGGTTAGGCTTAGTTACTATGGAAGATGTGATTGAAGCCATCATCGGCCAACCCATTATGGATGAAACCGACGATATCCCCAATATGCGGCGTTTTGCTAAACGCCGTTGGGAACATAAGCAAAAGCAGCTAAGCGAAGAGTAGACACAATAAAGCCCCATAATGGGGCTTTATTGTTGAAAAACGCTTATTAATTTAAACAGATCACTAAGTGAGCTATGGCGCGTCTTCGTTAAACTCTGATCACGAGGTTTTCTCAGCTAATTTCAAAATTATTACCACAGCAGCCAATACCATATTTAAGGGGTCTCTTAAGATACCCCTTAAAAGTTAAAGAGCATAAAACCTAAACCAATACTATTTTGACGATGATTATAATCGAGCAGTGTTTCTGAATAACCTGAGAATAACTGCAAATGTAACCTTAAACCATCTGGTTTTTCTCGGTCTACTGGATAGGTATAATCTAGTTGCCAAGAACCTTTTGAAAAATCTGACCAATTCATTCTTCGAGTTAACACAGCGGTGGAACTGCCTGGCAGCCAGCTAATTAATAGCTCGGTTGTTCCTCTAAAATCAGTTAAATCTGGGTTATCGTCCTCAGTCTCTTTTTCAGGAATACGTTTGTTAAATTTTATGGCGACACCCACCTGCTCGCGTTCAAAGGCGGCGCCTACATAAAAACGATTCCAGCTTCGGGATAGTGGCTCGCTTTGCCCATTTGATTGATGCGCAAAGCCCAATCGAACCATCTGCATATTCCAACCAAAAGGTAAGTCATTGAAATATTGAAGTGTTGGAATGACATACATCACTTCTGGCTGATAATCAGTACTTCGAAAAGGAGCAGAATCAAGAGAGTTCCAAAGCTGCCACATTGAGGTTTGCGTATAGGCAAACCAAAGATCAGCATTAGGTAGCAACCAATCCTCTAACACCTTTGCCCGTAGCGACACCTGAAATTTTGCCTCGAGATTCTTATAATTTTCTTGGAACGCAGCCCCCTGTCTTGTTGGGCTTTGCGGTTGCTGATTCACGGAAGAACTGTAATGTGCGGGTAAAAAATAGTTAGGTTGATAAGTCCTAACACGAAAAGTACCTCTTTTATCGCTAGTATCTAGCTCCCATAAACTGTGTAACACCGTCGCGAGTGGAATAACTTCAGGTTCAAACTCACTAGCAATAGTGTCTGTCAATTTAAGCACTGGAGCAGTTTCTTGATTTTGCGCGAGGAGGCGTTGTTTCTGTGACGCTATAACTTTTTCGTCATAACAGGCAAGACGTTGTTGATCGGCTAGTCCTAAACAGTGTTCCAAATTGGTTTCTTGGGCAATAAGCGAAAAGTGGGTCAAAAATAGACTTACTGGAAAGACAAGCTTCATAATTCAATCCCTTGGATGATTTACATATTGACCTATATTAGCAGCGAAATCGTATTTAATACGAACCATCTTAGAAAAAATGAGAATAAATCAATATCATACTTAAAAATACTTATGAGACTCTTATCACAGAGCAGATATTAAGCTAACGTTAGTTTACAACAATAAGTTTTTATAAAGAGGTGAAAGCATGAATTTTATTTTGGACAGTTTAAAAGACGGACAGGTTCGGGAGTATGTGCTATGAGCATATCGAGTTACACGCCACCCAAAGTTTGGCAGTGGCAACAACAAAACGGTGGTGCTTTTGCGAGTATCAACCGTCCTGTGTCTGGAGCGACGCATCAAAAAGATTTACCAGTTGGCCAACACCCATTGCAGCTTTATTCTTTAGCGACTCCCAATGGTGTAAAAGTCACAATTTTGTTAGAAGAACTCCTTGCTGATGGCAGAACAGATGCAGAATATGATGCCTGGTATATTAATATTCGTGAAGGTGAACAGTTTAGTTCCGGTTTTGTTGCCGTAAATCCTAATTCCAAGATCCCGGCTCTGGTTGATTACAGTACAGAGCCGGCAATTAGGGTATTTGAATCAGGTAATATTTTGCTTTATCTGGCAGAAAAATTTCAGGCTTTTCTGCCCACCCAGCTGCAAAAGCGCACTGAAGTGTTAAATTGGCTGTTTTGGCAAATGGGCAGTGCACCTTTTGTCGGTGGGGGCTTTGGTCATTTCTATGCTTATGCACCAGAAAAAATTGCTTACGCGATTGATCGCTACACCATGGAAACGAAACGACAACTCGATGTTTTGAATAACCAACTTGCTAATAATATTTATATTGCAGGAGAAGAGTATAGCATAGCCGATATGGCTATTTGGCCATGGTATGGTGGTTTAGTCTTAGGTCGGCTTTATGACGCTGCAGAATTTCTAACAGTAAACGACTATCCTCATGTTATACGCTGGGCCAAGTTAGTTGACAGCCGACCTGCTGTAAAACGGGGCTATGCAGTCAATCGTAACTTTGGCT
Source organism: uncultured Rheinheimera sp. (assembly GCA_964577005.1). Taxonomy (GTDB): domain Bacteria; phylum Pseudomonadota; class Gammaproteobacteria; order Enterobacterales; family Alteromonadaceae; genus Alishewanella. The sequence goes on along the minus strand of CAZNXI010000023.1, from coordinate 8,398 downwards.
TGGAACCACACCTGTTAGAGCGCCATAGCCCTGCAGACTTAAATGCCTTAGGTTTAAAATAAAGGCGCAATACTGCGCCTTGTTTAACATAATTAAGCTTGAGTAAGCTGTTCAGCTTCTTGTACTTGCTGGCGTAACGCTAGTTGTAAACTCTCCGGCAACACTAATTGTTTTGCGAGTTCATTAAGATAGCTCTTTTCCATAAAGCTCTCTTCATCAATAACTAATAAGCTTGCCAGATACATTTGTGCACCGGTTGCTTGGTCTTTCGCAAAGCTAGCAACAGCAGCAGGATCTAGGGGTTTCTTCAGCTCCGTATCAACGAATTGAATAATCTGAGGTTCAGAAGTAAGCTTTGCAACTTCTGCATCAATGATTTCTCGCTCTCGATCATCAATATGACCATCAGCTTTAGCGGCAGCGATAACGGCAACCAGTATCGCTTTGCATTGTTGTTCCTGTAGCTGCAGTTGAGGAGCGGTATTAGCAGATGCAGTGGAGTCAACACTACCTTTATTTTGTTGCCAATTGTCAAAAGCTTTGTAAGCTAATACACCAAGTGCCGCCATACCGCCATAGGTAAGTACTTTCCCGCCCACCTTGCGGCCTTTTTTACTTCCCAGTAACAAACCTAGTGCGCCACCCGCTACAGCCGCTCCACCTTTGCCCTTTAGCATGCTTGATAGCGAACTAGTTATATCACTTTTACCGGTTTGTGAAGCAAGTCCTGCGCCCGATTTTAATAATTTATCTAAAAAAAGTTTATCAATCATCGACTCTATCCTTTTAACAAAATTATAAATTTGATTGTCAAAACGAAAAATAATTCAAAGATTATTTTGGGCAGTTGGCAGCAAGCCGATAGCCATGTTGTTCAGCCTCAGCACTGGATTGAAAGACCACTCGGTTAGACGCAGCCATACTCAGGTAATTGGGGCAATCTGCGCGATGGTAGACTCGTGAGTTGCGATTAGCATGAATCGGTGCTGCTGCGCCTTGCTGAGGACGCTGCAGATCATTTACGCCAGCTAGTGTTTCAGTCATCCCTGAGTGTTGCGCCAACCAGCCCTGTGATTTTAACCCTATACCGCTGGTGATAAAACCAAGCTGCCAATTTTTTTCCCCTGTAACAAAGGGATTAGTCCGGTTAATTAAGGCTGCCGTACGCTGATGTCGCACTAATTCAAGTTCAGAAACCGGATCTTGTTTGTGCCATGCCATGAAAAGCTGTTGATCTTGACGACTTAAGGTTAAGTTATAACGGTCTGCCATATAAAAAGCCACACGGGCAATGTCCCCCCGAATGTCCGCTTTCGGTTGTACCTTACGCGTTTTATTATCAATCTTAATATCACACCGCCCGAACTGTGGCGCAATAGTATTAGTCACCATCCCAAAAGGCAGATCGGCGCGCAGACCATTAATTTGACCTACCGCATAGGTTAAATTAAATAAATCGCCTTCAATTTTATTAAATAAAGGATCAGATTTTTGGCAATTTTTTCGGCCGCCGTTTTGCCAGCATTGCAACTGTTTGCCTATCCAAGAAATCGGAATAATATGCTCTACTTCACTTCTTGCGGCTCTGGCAATGGTCGCTTCGCTAGGTATTCCTTTCGGTGAGTAAATAGCAAAGCCACAGGATTGATGATCGACTCTACCACCACTGCGCCCTACCCAACTAATGTTGCAATCACAATAAAAGGTGCGCTCATTGCCCTGATAAATTTGTTTTAATTGGACTTTGGCTTGTTCAAAATTGCTGGGATCAGCAAATACGTTTGCACTAAAAAGCAGGGTTATTACTAACCCCAAAATGGTTATTATCACAACAAATACTACCGCACTGGCCTGTGCATTCTGCTGAAAGGGGTTCAAAATGGCCTAATTTGAACAACTTACATAGTTAAAGCTCTATGTTAACAAATATTAGCTATCTTGCGAGGCTATTTTATTGTGCAGAGTCTTGAAAACGGGTATAACTTTATCATTAAGGTCATAAAGGTCTGTTGAAATAATGTTGTTTTTAACTAAAAGGCTACTGTTAATTTTTTTTGTCGTCTTAGCATTACCTTTAACAGCCAGAGATTACCTTTTCACCCCCGTCACCGATCCTTTTTTAGCTCGACAATCTTCTGTCTATCATATATCCCAAGATCAAGATGGTTTTATGTGGTTTGGCTCTGATACGGATGGTTTATTAAGATTCGACGGTAATAATGCGATCAACTGGCTCCATCCTAACAGCTTATTCCAGCAGCAATTGAATGTTAATTATTTTGTCATCGAGGACAACAAAGAACTATGGTTAGCAAGTTGGCGGGATGGCCTTAGGTACTACCCTCAAAATAAACACCCATATAGTTTCAAGATAGACTCGAGCGATCCTAATGCACTGGCCAGTCATCGTATACAAACCTTATTTAAAGACAGTGCTAATCGACTATGGGTTGGTACTATTAAAGGGTTACATTATATAAATTTAGACAGTCCTTACTCCATTCAGCAAGTGGCCTTTAACCAACCCTTACATCCGCTGTTTGAACAACGCATCTGGGGTATGGCTGAATCGCCAGAGGGTTTATGGATAGCCACCTCAGAAGGGGTGGTCTTGCTCAATGCCGCCGACCAAGGTGTGCAGCACTTTACCTTGCCCGTGGCTAATAAACTCAACACCAGTAGAGCCAATGAAGTCAGAGAAATAAAATATCTTAACTCGCTTGTTATAGCAGGATCTGCAGAAGGGATTTTTATATTTGAAAAACATTGCCACTGTTTTAGTAAGTTAAATACGCCAGATAATCTTGCTAACCCTAGGGTTAACACCTTACATCAAGGTGATAATGCGACGGTATGGATTGGTGCAAGTAACGGTTTATATCAATTTGACAGTCATAAGCGGCAGTGGCTAAAAACAGAACAAGACTATAACTTTTTACCGAATGTTGATGTGAGAAGTCTTTTTCTTGATAAAGATAAGCAGCTCTGGATAGGTAGCCGAGAGCAAGGTATTTTTTTTGGTTATCAACAATATCAAGCATTTAAGCCAGTTTTTCAAACCATGAGCGCCGATATACTGACGCAAGCAAATGGCTTAACCAGTGCAATTTACCACGATACATCTGGGGGATTATGGTTTACGACCCAAAGTAGCTTATTTTATCGAAAACACTTAGGTTATGAATGGCAAATAATTGAACTGCAACAAAAATTTGGCATCAGAAAAGTATACCGAATCACAGAAGATCCAAACGGAAATATTTGGTTAGCAACCAGTAACGGGCTCTATCGCGTAGATGAGCTGCATCTTAGTGCAGTTACCCAACCTTTTGACTTAATCAACAGACCAGTAAGTGCTGTCACTGATTTGGCAATTGATCAGCAAGGTATGTTTTACTTAGGATTATGGCAGCATGGTTTAATCCATTGGCAGCCTTCGCAACAGATTGCTGAATTACAGCTATTTGAGATTACCAACACCAATGGCGATCAAATCAATCACATCAGCAAAGGTGCAGATAATACTCTCTATGCAGTAAGCCGCTATGCAGGGTTGTTTAGTAAAAGTGTCAATACTAGCACCTGGCAACCCCTGCCATTACCTATTGAAAATCTGATCGATGGTTATAATTGTGTCCTGTCTGAACAGGGGCTTTTTCTTTGGCTTTGTTCAGAATATGGCTTATGGCGTGTTGATAAAAAAACTCAAGACGTCAAGCATTTCACTGTGCAGGATGGTTTACCCAGTATGTTTATCAACGGCGCTTTTTTTGATAACAAAAATCGCTTCTGGGTATTAACCAATCACGGCCCTGCACGATTCGAACCCATTTTACAGCATTTTGTCAGTTATAAATTAAACGATGGCTTACCTAGCTTGAGTATGCAACGTAATAGTGTCTCAATCGCCACTACAGGGGAGACTCTGTTAGGTACCGCCAAAGGGCCAGTGCTGATGCAGGTTGCGCCTGAGAAAGAAAGATTAACTGTGCCTGATTTAGTGATTACCAGTATTTTCATTGATGGTATCGATCACACGAGAGACTTCTTACAAAATTCGACAGAACTGGCGCTGCCCTATTCTTATCGGGAACTCATTATTCGTTTTGCGCTAATTGATTATCGAAATTCTGAAACTAATACTACCCGCACGCGTTTGCTCGGTTTATCCAATCGTTGGAGTGATTACAGTAACCATCATGAGGTGCGTTATATCAATTTATCCCCAGGAAAATACACCCTAGAGATTACTGGTCAGAACTCACGCGGCATTAATACCACTAACCCCTATCAGCTTGCTATTATCGTACAAGCCCCCTGGTGGGCTTCCACTTGGATCTGGTTAGTTGCAATATTGCTTATATTTTTCATTACCATTACTTTTATGCAGTTACAGCAAGCGCATCTCAACAAACGTAATTTCAGACTACAGCTGTTAGTTTCACAAAGAACCAGTGAGCTAGAAGCCTTAACCGTGCGATTAAAGCGTCGAGCCGAGCATGATTCGCTAACCGGTTTATTAAATCGATTTGGCTTTGCTGAACGATTTAAGGAAACACTACAAAATAGTCGGCGATCTAAGCAATCCGTTAGCCTCATTCTGGTTGATATTGATCACTTTAAATTATTGAACGATCAATATGGACATGACGCTGGAGATAAAGTGTTACAACACTTCGCAAAGATGCTGCAAGATCGGCTGCGTAGTTCCGATGTTATCGGCCGTTGGGGAGGCGAAGAATTTATCATTGTACTTGAAAATTGTCGGGACGAAGGCGCCAAAGTATTCTGTGAAGAACTACTCAAAAACCTCCAACACGAGCCATGCCCATACCATGAATTTAATCTATATTATGCTGCTACCTTCGGCATCGTTTCCTTACCAAGCACAACAGACAGTTTAGATACATGGATAAAATTAGCTGATAACGCTTTATATCAAGGAAAAGCCTTAGGCAGAGCACAAATAGTTATTTATCAAAATGAGCATCAAGCGAAACATCAATAGCGATAAATGTCGTTAATTGTTCGTATAACATGCAGTTAGTGATGATTACACGTATTTCGCTGGTATTCACTCATGACTTTCAGTACTGTACGCGCTTTTAGTCTCAACCGGAGTCTTTATGAGTACTGAACTGCTTTTTTCCGAACTACAACTTGCTGTACAGCGTCTTCTTGAAAAAAACCAACAACTCACTGTGCAGTTGTCGCAACTACAAGAACAACATGAATTATTACAATTGGATATGTTAGAAAAAGATGAGCAGCAAGAGCAACTGCAACAGAAAATGCAAACCTTACTCAGTACCTTAAGTGATGTAGTTGCAGGCTGATGAGTGCTGTTGAGTCTTGTACTGTGCAGATTTTAGGACGAGAGTATCGATTTAAACATCCGTCAGATAAACTTCAACAGTTAATAGTGTCTGCCGCAGACTTAGATGCGCGTTTAACTGCTCAAGCACTAGAACCATCTTTAGTTACCCGAGATCAGTTATTGGTCGCAACGGCAATTAATCTGCTAAGTGAGCTTACCGAGCAAAAGCAACATACTGTGCAGCAAATAAGTAAACTACTTGATAAAATAGCAGAGGCTGATTAACACAGCCTCTGCTAAAACTTAGTGATGTAAGACTAATTGCTCACTCTGCGATATTGACGGTATTCAGGCCGCCAAAAATTATTTTCGATACGTTCCTGTAATTGCACATCATCAATTTCTAACGCTAAGCCTTGTTTCATGGCCACTTTAGCCACTGCAAAAGCGATTTTTTTACTGAGTGCTGAAAGCTCAGTAAAGGGAGGCAATAGCCCACCTTGCCCCGTGTTTGCCAAAGGGGAATTCGCCGCTAAGGTTTCACTGGCGGCTCTTAGCATATCATCACTAATTAAACGCGCCTTTACCGCAATTACGCCTAAGCCAATACCTGGGAAAATGTAGCTATTGTTACATTGAGTAATCAAATATTGCTTGTCGTTGAAGCTCACTGGTTTAAAGGGACTGCCTGTAGCAATGACAACCTCGCCTTCAGTCCAGTTAATCACTTGTTCCGGTGTCGCTTCAACCTGACGTGATGGGTTACTTAATGGAAAAATGATCGGAAGTGAACAGCCTTTTTTCATGGCCCGAATAATCTCTTCAGTAAACAAGCCCGCTTGACCCGACACCCCTATTAATACGGTAGGCTGCGCGCAATTCATCACATCTAATAAACTAGCAAATTCACCGCTGAAGCTCCACTGCGCAGTAGCTGCTTTTGTTTGCACCAAGGCTTGTTGGAAATCACGCAGATCAGCCATACCTTCTGTTAATAAACCAAAGCGATCTACCATGTAAATCTGACTTCGCGCTTGCTGCTCGGTTGCACCTTCCGCTACCATCTGGCTAATAATTTGTTCTGCAATACCACAGCCAGCAGAACCTGCGCCAACAAACACCACTTTTTGATCTTTTAATTGCGAACCCTTTGAGCGACAAGCCGCCAGTAAGGTACCGACTGTGACGGCTGCTGTACCTTGGATATCATCATTAAAGCAACACACTTGATCTCGATAGCGCTGCAAAATTGGCATAGCATTGGGCTGAGCAAAATCCTCAAATTGAATGATGGCTTCAGGCCAACGGCGCTTTACTGCTTTAATAAAGAGATCGATAAACTCATTGTAATCGGCTTGAGATACTCTTTTCTGACGTAAGCCCATATACATCGGATCATTGAGCAACTTCTCGTTATTTGTACCAACATCTAGCATCACTGGCAGTGTGTAGGCGGGGCTAATACCACCGCAAGCGGTATACAGTGATAGCTTACCAATAGAAATCCCCATACCACCAATGCCTTGGTCACCCAAGCCCAATACCCGTTCGCCATCCGTGATAACAATCACTTTAACTTTCGCTTTAGTGGCATTTCGTAAGATATCATCTAACTGATAACGATCTTCATAACTAACGAACAGTCCACGGGCACTACGATAAATATCAGAGAACTGCTCACACGCATCACCAACGGTTGGAGTATAAATAATCGGCAACATTTCTTCTAAATGCTGTTGGACTAAGCGATAAAACAGCGTTTCGTTGTTATCTTGAATAACACGCAAGTAAATATGTTTATTTATAGCCTCGTCAAAACTTCGATATTGTTGATAACAGCGGCTCACTTGCTCTTCAATCGTTTCGTAACGCGGTGGTAATAAACCTGTGAGATTAAAGGCTGCGCGTTCTTCGCGAGTAAAGGCACTTCCTTTATTTAATAATGGTGTTTCTAGTAAGGCCGAACCGGCATAACCGGTGTATAAAGGCCGCTTCGATGAAATATTAGCAGACATGATCTAATCCGAAAATGGCAGCTGCCACTGAAAAGTGGCAGGCAGATGGTCTTAGTAAAGGGCGCTAATCCTTGGATTGAGCACGGATAACACAAAAAGCCCTTCAGTATTACAAAAATTAATCGCTTTAATCAGATCCGCTTGTTCAAGCTTGAGCAACTCAAGCAAAAAGGGATCGATCAAAGTCTTGCTACTATAAAGCTCTGGATGCTGATTAGCCAGTGCTAAACGCACTGCAAGATGTACGACCAGTTGGTCAGCGCTGCGGGCTTCGAAATGCGTATTGTGTTGCATAGCCAAAGGTTCAACGATCGGGTCCGGCAACTGCCAGAGATTTAACAGTTCAGCCCCACATTGGGCATAAGTAAACCCTAATATTTTATGTTGTAACTGCCATGGTTTGAGTTGTGTCGTATAGTCCTGACACGCTTTGGCGAGCTCCGGATTTTGTTGCACAACGACCATTTCACCAATATTGTGAAGTAAACCCGATACGTAAACTCTATCCGCATGTTTAAAACCCAAATGTACCGCCAAATATTTAGCGATCAGGGCTGCATTGACACTTTGTTCCCAGAAACGATCAACGTCAATCGCTTGGGTATTTAACTGGCTACACGCAGAACTAATACCGATACTCAATACTAAGTTATAAACTTGTGTTTTTCCTAATACCAATAAGGCTTTTGTAATAGAGTCTACCTGATAAGGAAGACGATAGACGGCACTGTTGGCTAATTTTAAAATTTTTGATGTAAGTATAGGATCAAGCAAAATTACAGCCGCGATATCATCAAGATCGGCTGTTTCAGATTCGAGTAACTCGCGCACGCGGAAATAACTATCCGGCAATGAAAAGAGCTGTACTACATTCTGCGCATATTGAAACGCATTCATTCTCGTTTCTCCGGTTGCAACTAATTTACATTTATTTAGTAACTAAAATAAGTGTTACTGCTATTGGCTATTTTACAAGTTTTCATCTTAAATTTTTAGTTATTTTCAGCGAGAAGCCAGATTTACAGTATAAGCGGGATAATAAAGACGCCAGAGTACACCGTAACAT